>CAVHML010000065.1:2624-11460 GCA_963636905.1 bacterium | reverse complement strand
AGGGAACCAACGGTCGGCGGCTGAAGGGAAAGCCAAAGCCCAGCGACTGCATAGTTATAGGCAGGAAGGTAATCTGCGGGCTGAAAGCCCAGCGACTACATAGCCCGGGGCAACGCCCCGGGTTTTGGGGTTGTATGCGGCAATGCGCCCTGTAAGGGCAAAAGTATATAGTCAATTGGCGAGTGTTTATGTACTTTTGCCCTTACAGGGCGTTGTGTTGCCTTTCTGCTTGATACCCAGGGTGTTGCCCCGGGCTATGGAGTGTTGCCCTTTCAGGGCGCAGCCATTCTTTACTCCGTTCTTCACTTTGCAAACAAATTCTTCACTCTTCGTTCTTCATTCTTCATTTAATTGGCGCCTTTAAACGCACTCTACTGCTACAAATCCTGATAGTCGGGAATGTCCTTGAGAAACGAATAGGTCCGGTTTTCATAGTCCATCTTGCAGCAATAGTGCTGTAGGCCATTGCTCACGACGAGATAGTCAACGTGAAGCTGCATGTTATAGACCGAAATCTGGTCGAAAACCTTCTGAGTGAGTGCAACGGTAGGAGCTTTATACTCCATAATCATGCGCGGTTGCATCATTCTGTCGCACAGCAGGCTGTCACAACGCAACCGTTTTCCGCCAGCCACCTTAAGCATTATCTCATTGGCAAGATACGCCTTGGGATAGCCCTTGTGCTCTATAAGGAAGTGTATGAAGTGTTGGCGCACCCATTCTTCGGGCGTCAACGCCACGTAACGGTTGCGCAGGGTGTCAAAAATGGTCGGCTTTTCCTTGCTTCCACCTATTTTTATGTCGTATTGTGGTAGGTTTAATCGGTACATTTTACTACTTTTGCAAGGCAGAAATCCTTGTTTGGCTGTGCTTCCGTGGACTGTTCCGAACCGGCTATATGGCCGCCGGAAACGCACAACACAGCAGCAAAGGTAGCCAAATCTAACCGCAAAAACAAATGGCAGAAGCTAAAATGGCCACTTTCGACGGCATTATGCGCGATTTGAAAGCCCGGAAATTCGCCCCCATCTATTACCTTATGGGTGACGAACCTTATTATATGGACAAGATAACCGACTGTATAGCCGAGACAGTACTGCCTCCAGAACAACGGGACTTCAACCAGACGGTCTTGTTCGGGTCGGATGTCACAGCGGCGCAAATAGTTGACGCTGCCAAACGGTATCCCATGATGGCGGAACACCAAGTCGTGATAGTCAAAGAGGCGCAGAATGTGAAGAATACCGAAGCGCTTGAACTATATCTCAAGGCTCCTCTCGCCTCGACAATACTCGTCATGTGCCACAAGAACGGCGTGCTCGACCGCCGCAAAAAGCTGGTTTCAACCATAGAAAAGGCCGGTGTGCTCTTTGAAAGCAAGAAACTGCGCGAGCGCGACCTGCCGGCTTTCATCGAGAAATACCTCCGTTCAAAGGGCGCAAGTTGCGACCCCAAGTCCCAACAACTGATTGCTGACTCGGTGGGAGCCGACCTTTGCCGCCTCGTGGGCGAGCTGGACAAGCTGCTTATAGCCTTGCCTGAGAACGACAAAAGGGTCACTCCACAGGTGGTGGAGGAACAGATAGGGGTGAGCAAGGACTTCAATGCGTTTGAACTCCGTGACGCTATAGTAAACCGCAACGTTTTTAAGGCAAATCAAATCATCAAATATTTTGACGAAAACCCTAAGGCAGGAAACATATACAGCTTCCTTCCGATGCTCTTCAATTACTTCCAAAACTTGATGCTGGCCTACTACTGTCCGCAAAGAAACAACCCCGACGCTCTGGCAAAATGGCTTGAGCTGCGCAACGCATGGGCAACCAAAGACTATATCACCGGGATGCGGAATTATGCCGGCAGGAAAGTGATGATGATCATATCCATGATAAGGGAAACTGATGCCAAAAGCAAGGGCATAGACAACCCTAATACACCTCCAGGAGAGCTTATGAGGGAGCTAATCTTCTTCATTTTGCACTGAAAACGCTGTCTCCTGACAAGAAAAAGCACCCGAAAACGGCTCAAAAACACTGTTTTTTGAGCCGTTTTTCTCTGGTTTGAACTTTTTGAAGAACCGTTTTTTGAGGCTTAAATGCCCCAATATCAATGGTTTTACCCCATTTTAGGCCTCTCAAAACTCGCGTTTTTCAGACTTCCAAACCCCTCGTTCAAAAAGTGTGCGTATTTCGTTTTTTACCCGTTTTCCATCGCTTGGAATTTACATTTAGCCGTATTTAACGTATTGATTTGTTGATTTACAAACGCAAACCAAACAAGGATTTAGGACAAACCTGCCTTGTGTTTACAAATAAATGCGCAAACCATCAACAAAAACAAATGTAGATTTATTGATTTAGAGAACCGAATATTGCGTTCAAAAGCCCGAATGAATACATATACATGACGGTTTTCAGGGTAATAGTAGCGTGATAACCAATAAATTAAGTGCAATTATTGGTGCGGAAACGCACGGTTTTTATTCTTTAAGCGATAAAGTATGTATTATAGGGCGTACAGTTGCGTTTTCTAAACGAATAACCTATTGATAGCCATAGTAATAGTTTTAATACGTAAACAAAACGATAGGGCTGCGTTTCTGCCATGCTTTACATTTTAATATCCAAACTTAAAGAACGCATCCCGGCTGGTTTTGAATTGTAGATTTTATGTTTTCAAACCAAAAGTTCACGAATTAAAATTGTATTTGGTTTTGTTGCGAGTCTCAAACAAAACGTTTACCTTTGTAAAGTCAACCAAAAACGGGTCAAAAACACCCCATTTACAAGCAAAGGCACAATGAAAGACAGAATTAGACAGGTGATGGAGACGATGCATATGAGCCAACAAGTGTTCGCCCAATACATAGATATGTCCCCTGCCTCACTGAGTAGCATCTTCAACGGGCGCACTCAGCCCACGTTAAAAATCGTGGAAGCCATAAAAAGGAAGTTCCCCAATATCAGCACCGACTGGCTTATGTTCGGTTCGGGCACCATGTATGCCCCCCAACCCGACGGCGGCGAGAACCAGGAAGGCGGGCAAAAGGTCGAGACCGGCGCCGTTGCCAATCAGGAACCGACCCTTGATTTTGACGCCTCGCCGTCACCCACCCCACAGAGTGCCGCTCCCGTTCAGCCGACAGCCGAGAGGGTGCGCGAAAGCCATCGGGAAGCAATTCGTGAAGAAGTGAAATATGTTGACAAACCGCAGAGAAAAGTGATGGAAATCCGGGTGTATTACGATGACCTGACGTTTGAAAGCTTTGTGCCAACGAAGAAGTAACGAAAGCCAAGCGGACGGTCTGGCGGTTGCACATCCTGCATCCTATATTCTTAGGTGACGGCAAGACAGTCACCATAGCGGTTGTTTCCGTTCGGGAAGCAGCCGCTGTTTTTTTGCAGAGAGTCTGCCTGTGTCCGGCAAAGCGGTTGTTGCCACCCTTAAAATTCAGGCTGTTTTTTCGCAAAGCATCCGCCGTTCTTCAAAAACATGGCTGTTTTTTGAGGGCAAACTGCTCCGCTGCCGGCACCACCTTATTATATATATAAGGCAAACGCCCTGCATTATATTACAAACTACCATGTTTTCTATGGCAAACCGCTCGGCCTCGTAAGCCATTGGCTGCCAATAGATTTCAAAAACCGCCGGGTTACGTGTGAAAAGTGGGCGGTTTACGGGTGGTAAACGGGCGGTTTGGCCACCGTAAACCGCCTGTTTTTGCGTTGCAAACGTCCGGGTTGCGTGAAGCGACACGTACAGAGGCGGTTGCAGAACGGCCGTGCAAGCCGCAACAAGCAAGTTAAAAAAAGACAAATGCCGTATAACTACTGTTATTTACATTACCTTTGCACAATTATAAGTCAACCGAAAAACAAACATAAAACGAATAATGAAACAGTTTAGATTGGTGGATGTCATTCTCGGATGGCTGGCTTTCGCAATAGCAGCTTTCGTGTATTGCTCCACGATTGAGCCGACAGCCAGTTTCTGGGACTGTCCCGAGTTCATCACAACAGGCTACAAACTTGAAATCGGGCACCCGCCTGGAGCACCTTTCTTCATGCTTACGGCCAACCTTTTCTCACAGTTCGTAAGCGATCCGTCGCAAGTGGCGCGCATGGTAAACACGATGAGTGCCCTGCTCTCGGCCACGACAATACTGTTTCTCTTCTGGACAATATCCCACCTCACCCGTCGGCTGCTCGTAAAGAGTCCCGACGAGATGACCGTAGGCAAGTGTATCGCCATCGAAGCCTCGGCTATGGTTGGTGCACTTATCTATACGTTCAGCGACACTTTCTGGTTTAGTGCCGTTGAGGGTGAGGTTTATGCCTATTCATCGGCCTTTACGGCTGTAGTGTTCTGGCTCATACTGAAGTGGGAGGAGCACGCCGACGAGCCGCATGCCGACCGCTGGCTGGTGCTGATTATGTATATGACCGGCCTTTCCATCGGTGTCCACCTTCTCAACCTGCTTTGTCTGCCGGCCATTGTGCTGGTATATTACTACCGCAAGTTCCCCAAGGCTACGGGCAAGGCCGACCTGTGGGGTTCAATCGGAGCATTGGCCATATCGGTTGTGATTCTGGCTGCCGTGCTCTACGGACTCGTGCCGGGCATCGTGCAGGTTGGCGGCTGGTTTGAGTTGCTTTTCGTCAACGTACTCGGCTGTCCGTTCAACACAGGCGAGATAGTTTACATCATCCTTCTGGTGGCTTGCATCATCTGGGCGATATACGAGACATACAGCAACCGCAACGCCAAGCGCGGAAACATTGCCTTCCTGTGCTCCATCGGCATGCTCGGCATTCCTTTCTACGGTCACGGCTGGAGTGCGGTGGTTATCGGAGTGGTGGTGTTGGCCATCCTGTGGTTCGTGCTTGGGTTCAAGAAGAGCGGCCAACCGCTGATTTCCTCTCGCGTAAAGAACACCGCACTACTGTGTATGCTCATGCTTATGATTGGCTACTCGAGCTATGCGGTGATTGTGATACGTTCTTCGGCCAACCCGCCGATGGACCAGAACTCGCCGGAGGACATATTTACGCTTGGCGAATACCTCGGACGCGAGCAGTATGGCGACCGTCCGCTGTTCTACGGTCAGGCCTATACCTCACAGGTTGCTCTGGACAGGGAAGGCGACATGTGCCGTCCCGTGATGAGTAAGGGTGCTCCAGTTTACCAGCGCAAGGAGAAAGCTTCCAAAGACGAGAAGGACTCCTACTTCATCGTTCGCACCAAGGACGACTACAAGTACGCCCAGAACATGCTGTTCCCCCGCATGTACAGTTCGCAGCACGCCCAGGCCTACGAAAGCTGGATGGGCGGTGTTGAAGGCAAGACCGTTTCCTACGACCGTTGCGGCCAGGATGTCAGCGTGAAGGTGCCTACACAGATGGAAAACCTCAGGTTCTTCCTCTCTTACCAGTGCAACTTCATGTATTGGCGCTACTTCATGTGGAACTTCGCCGGCCGACAGAACGACCTGCAAGGCAACGGCGAGCTGGAGCACGGCAACTGGATAACCGGTTTCTCTTGGTTCGACAACATGCGTCTGGGCGACCAGAGCAAACTGCCCGACGAGCTTAAGACCAACAAAGGTCACAACGTGTTCTACTGTCTGCCGCTCCTGCTCGGCTTGATTGGCCTGTTCTGGCAGTCACTCCGCAAGGGGCACAAAGGCATCCGCCAGTTCTGGGTGGTGTTCTTCCTGTTCTTCATGACTGGACTCGCCATCGTGATCTACCTCAACCAGACCCCGATGCAGCCCCGTGAGCGCGACTACGCCTACGCCGGTTCGTTCTACGCCTTCGCAATATGGTGCGGCATGGGCGTGGCAGCCATAGTTGAGGAGCTGTATCGCCGGCTGAAGGGCCACGAAGCAGCCATCGCCGCAATCGTCGGCGTTGTCTGTCTGCTCGTACCGATACAGATGGCATCGCAAACGTGGGACGACCACGACCGCAGCGGCCGCTACACCTGCCGCGACTTCGGACAGAACTACCTCATGTCGCTGCAACAGGAAGGCAACCCGATTATCTTCACCAACGGAGACAACGACACGTTCCCCCTGTGGTACAACCAGGAGACCGAAGGCGTGCGCACCGATGCCCGCGTGTGCAACCTCTCCTACCTGCAGACCGACTGGTATATCGACCAGATGCGCCGTCCGGCCTACAACTCTCCGTCTGTGCCCATCACATGGAGCCGACTTGAATATTGCGCCGGCACCAACGAGTATGTGCAAGTGGAGCCTGAGCTGAAGGAAAGCATCCGCGAGATGTACAAGACTTACCCGGACGAGGCCAAGAAGCTGTTCGGCGACAATCCCTTTGAGCTGAAGAACGTTCTCAAGTACTGGGTTCGCAACAACGGACTCACCGAGGAGCACCTCAATGTGATAGAGGCTCTCACCGGAAGCAGAGACTTGACCCACGTGATACCTACCGACACGCTCTACGTGACCATCGACAAGGAGGCCGTGAAGAAGAGCGGCATGATGATGGCGTCCGACACCATACCCGACCAGATGGTCATTTCGCTCAAGGGAAAGAACGCTCTCTACAAGGGCAACCTGATGATGCTTGAGATGATAGCCGAGTGCGGATGGACGCGTCCTATATATGTAGCGCTGACCGTAGGCCAGGACAACTACATGAACCTTGGCGACAACTTTGTGCAGGAAGGCTTGGCCAACCGCATAACCCCATTCACTACCAATGCTCCGGGGGCAAGCAACTTCGACACGAAGCGCACCTACGACAACCTCATGCACCGATTCAAGTTCGGCGGACTTGACCAAAAGGGACTCTATATCGACGAGACAGTGATGCGCATGTGCTACACTCACCGCCGCATCTTCACCCAACTGGCCATGCATCTGGTGAACGAGCATCAGGAGAAGAAAGCCCTTGAGGTGCTCAACTATGTCGATAAGAACATACCGGAGTACAACGTACCCGTCGATTACCAGTCAGGTTCGCTCGACGAAGCGCGCGCTTATGCTGTGTTAGGACAGAAAGACAAGGCCATGAACCTGCTGAAGAAGCTCTGGAACAAATCAAACCAGTATCTCAACTGGTACTGCGGACTCAGAGGAATGCGCTTCACCGGTTCACAGACCGACTGCATGATGCACATATATATCATGCAACAGGTGGCCATGGCCGCCACTCCGGTGGACAAGAACTGGAGCGAGCAGAAGATGAAAGAACTCGACGGACTTGTCAACATGTACCGCAGCAAGGGCGGTTCGTTCGCCGCAGAATAACCAACAGTCAGCTTCAGACCATTAATGATAATAGAACAACCGGCAATATGGTTGCGCTGGCTCTATCCGAGAGCCACATGGCGTATGGACAAGCGCGAAAAGGCGGTATATCTCACCTTTGACGACGGCCCTATACCCGAAGCCACGCCCTTCATCCTTGCCACTCTTGCCGAGTTTGGCATACATGCCACGTTCTTCATGGTGGGCGACAACGTGCGCAAACATCCAGATTTGTACCGTCAGGTCGTAGAAGCTGGCCACCGTATAGGCAATCATACCTACAACCACATGGGCGGTATCAAGCACACCATCCGCACCTATAGTGCCAACGCACGCAAGGCAGACGAGCTTCTCCACACCAACTTGTTCCGCCCTCCGCATGGGTGGATGCGTCTCGCCCAATACTATTGGCTTGGCAGAAAGTACAGAATAGTGATGTGGGACCTCGTCACGCGCGACTATTCCAAGTGGATGACAGCCGAAGACGTGCTCAACAACGTGAAAAAGTATGCACGCAACGGGTCGATTATCACCTTCCACGACTCTCTGAAGAGCATAGACAAGCTGCGCTACGCATTGCCTGAGTCAATCAAATGGCTGAAGGAACAGGGATATGAGTTCAAGACGTTTGAGTGAAGAGTTCAAGAGGTTTGAGCGAAGAGTCCAAGACACCCGAATAATGAGCTTAATACATCTGAGTGAAAGTATAAAGGCCGAGGCTAAAAACCTCGGCTTTTTTGCTTGTGGCATAGCCCAGGCCGCGCCTGTTGACCCTGACATCGCCGCAGCTTTCGGCGAATGGCTCGCCCAAGGCGGCAATGCAGACATGACGTATATGGCCAACCACGCTGACAAGCGTATGAATCCCCAACTTCTTGTGCCGGGTGTCAAGAGCATTGTGAGCGTTGCTCTCAGCTATGTCCCAGCCCGGCGTATCCCCAATGGCGAGTTGCAGTTGGCAGCCTACGCCTACGGCCAGGACTATCACGACATCATGAAGGACAAACTGCGCCGTCTGGCGGCATTTGCTGAACGCTTGCTGGACGCAAACGGCAGTACTGCCCAACCAGAAAGCCCGCACGACAACACAAAACCTGCTGACAGCATCGGCAAGCAGCCCAACGGCAAAGAAAAAGCTCCACGTTTCCGCTGCTTCTGCGACACGGCACCCGTGCTCGAACGCTACTGGGCGGTGCAGGCGGGGCTGGGTTGGATAGGGCGCAACCGGCAACTCATAATTCCCCATGCCGGAAGCATGTTCTTTCTTGGCGAGCTTTTCCTCGACGTGGATATGGAGTATGACAAACCTATGGAGAGCCGTTGCGGCCACTGCCGCGCCTGTCTCGATGCCTGTCCCACCGGGGCATTGCGCGAGGGACGCTCGGATTTCGACGCTTTCTCGTGCCTTTCCTACCAGACAATAGAAAACCGGGGGCAGCTGTCGGCCGCCGCAGTCCGTTCGATGGGCGACTTTATCTACGGATGCGACCGCTGCCAGCAGGCGTGTCCGTGGAACCGCTTTGCCCAGCCGGCCTCCGAGCCGGAGCTGAAGCCCAGTGACGA
>CAVHML010000065.1:0-2378 GCA_963636905.1 bacterium | reverse complement strand
TTTCCCCGTGTCTTCGCTTCTGAAAGGCGTGGAAATAAAAAGTTGCCGCCCCGGTCGGGAGCGGCAACTCTGACGGTTGCGCCACTCTTGTGCGCCCTATACATTATTTATTGGCGGGAAAAGCAACTTGGTATGTGTCTTTTCCGTCATTTAATAAGCTCTACCGAACGCTTGAGGAACTTGTCCAGAGCTTCTCCCTTGAGCATTCCGTTTTGCAGGAGTGCAAGGTCGATGAGCTGGTGCACTATGCTGTTGCCCTTGGCGTAGGCTGCCAGGATGTCGTTGCGGCGTGTGCGCTGCTCCTCAATGGCCTTTTCGGTGGCAGAGAGGTCGTTTTTCTCCTCCTCGGTGATTTCTTCAGGCTTCTTCTTGTCGCGGCTCTGGCGCAGTGCGGCAAGGCGTGCCTGTTGTCCTTTCAGCTCTCCAAGCACCGGTTTCAGTTCTTCGGCGGTGCTGTCGGTGCAGTCTCCGAGCACTTTCTTTACGAGTTGGTGGTCGGAGTTGAGCACCAGCGTGTAGCTGTCGGGCATCTGGGCGTAGAAACCCATGCCCGGCTGGAAACGGCTCATGTCTTTCATGCGGCGCATGTACTCGCTCTGGGTGATTACCACGGGCTGCGACTGTTCGCCGAGAGCCTGAACCTCCACGTTGAACTCGGTCTTTTCCAGTTGCGGGAGCTGGCTTTTGAACACTGCTGACAGATTGTCACGCTCGTCGTCGGCCAAGTCGCTCTTCTTGGCGTCGTCCTTTACGATGAGCCGGTCGATAATATCGCTGTCCACACGGGTGAACATGCTCTTCTCAAACTTCTGCTCCAGCATCTGGATGACGGGCACATCGAGCTGTCCGTCGAGCATCAGCACGCTGTAGCCCTTGGCCTTGGCCGACTCAATGTAGCTGTACTGTTCCTCCTTGTCGGTGGCGTAGAGGTAAACGAGCTGGCTGTTCTTGTCTGTCTGGTTGTCTTTTATGAGCGTCTTGTACTCTTCGAAGGTGAAATGCTTGCCCTCGGTGTCCTTCATCAGTGCGAAATCCTTGGCGCGGTCGTAGAAACTCTCCTCGCTAAGCATGCCGTAGTTGATGAAAAGTTTGAGGTCGTCCCACTTTTCCTCGTAGCCTTTGCGGTCTTCCTTGAATATGTTTTGCAGTCGGTCGGCCACCTTTTTGGTGATGTAGGTGGATATTTTCTTCACGTCGCGGTCGCTTTGCAGGTAGGAACGGCTCACGTTCAGAGGTATGTCGGGCGAGTCTATCACGCCGTGGAGCAGGGTCAGGAATTCCGGCACGATGCCTTCCACCTGGTCGGTGACGAACACCTGGTTGCAGTAGAGCTGTATCTTGTTGCGCTGCATGTCGATGTTGTTCTTGATGCGGGGGAAGTAGAGTATACCCGTAAGATTGAAGGGGAAGTCTACATTGAGGTGTATCCAGAACAGAGGCTCGTCCTGCATGGGATAGAGCGTGCGGTAGAAGCTCTTGTAGTCCTCGTCCTTGAGCGTGCTGGGGGCTTTTGTCCACAGCGGTTCCACGCTGTTTATGATGTTGTCCTCGTCGGTTTCCACCTGTTTGCCGTCCTTCCACTCCGTCTTCTTGCCGCAAGCCACCGGCACGGGCATGAACTTGCAGTACTTGTTGAGCAGCTCCTGAATCTTGAACTTGTCGAGATACTCCTTGCAATCGTCGTCTATGTGGAGCACAATGTCGCTTCCGCGCCCCTCCTTGTCGGCCTCATCAATCTCGTAAGCGGGGCTTCCGTCGCACGTCCATTTCACGGCTTTTGCCCCTTCCTTGTAGCTTCGCGTGACGATATCCACGCGTTTGCTCACCATGAACGACGAGTAGAAGCCCAGTCCGAAGTGGCCTATGATGTTGTTGGCGTTGTCCTTGTACTTCTCCAGGAAGTCGTTTACGCCCGAAAAGGCTATCTGGTTGATGTATTTGTCTATCTCCTCCTCGGTCATACCGATGCCGTGGTCGCTGATAGTGATGGTTCCGGCCTTCTCATCTACGCTCACTCTCACTGTCAGGTCGCCCAGTTCGCCCTTGAAGTCGCCCTTGTCGGCCAGCGTTTTCAGCTTCTGCGTGGCGTCAACGGCATTGGAAACCATCTCGCGCAGGAATATTTCATGGTCTGAATAGAGGAATTTTTTAATCACGGGGAATATGTTCTCTGTCGTAACCCCGATATTGCCTTTCTGCATATCTGATGTTTTTAATGTGTTAGTTGTTCTTTTGCAGACAAAAGCAAATACCGTGCCAACAGCCAGAAAGCCCCTTTTCGCCCGGACAACGTTGCGCTTTTTTGCACAGCCCTGCGGTTTCCGTTCCGCAAATGTGCCGTTTACGATGCGTAAACGCACCGTTTATGACCCGTAAAC
>CAVHML010000064.1:0-11909 GCA_963636905.1 bacterium | reverse complement strand
CGCGAAATGTGTAAATTTGCAGATGTAAAAACCATGTAACCCCAAGGATTATGGATCAAATGATGGACTGGCAGCGGCTGATAACCAGCAAACGGCTCGGGCAGGAACACCGGCACAGCGAGCGACACGATGACCGTACGGAGTTCAAACGCGACTACGACCGGCTGATATTCTCCGCTCCGTTCCGACGGATGCAGAACAAGACGCAGGTTTTCCCCTTGCCCGGCAGTGTGTTTGTGCACAACCGACTGACGCACAGCCTTGAGGTGGCCAGCGTGGGCATGTCGCTTGGCAACGACGTAGTGCGGAGTCTGTATGCCAAACGGCCGGAGTTGAAGGGTACGATGTTCGATGAAATCGGGCAAATCGTGGCCTCGGCGTGTCTTGCGCACGACATGGGCAACCCTCCGTTCGGCCATTCGGGCGAGAAAGCCATGCAGACTTTCTTCACCGAAGGTAAGGGTAAGGAGCTGAAAGATGTGCTCTCGCCTACGTTTTGGGACGATATAACGCATTTCGAGGGCAACTCCAACGCTTTCCGGTTGCTGACCCACAGGTTCAAAGGCCGCCGTTCGGGTGGTTTTGTAATGACCTATTCAACTCTCGCAGCCATAGTGAAGTATCCCTTCTCGTCGAGTGCAGCCGGAAAGAAAGGCAAATTCGGCTTCTTCGGCAGCGAACAGGAATACTACGAACGCCTTGTCGATGAAATGGGGATTATTCGTTTGTCCGCCCCGGGAGAGCCGCTCGTATGCGTGCGCCACCCGTTGGTGTATCTTGTTGAGGCGGCTGACGACATCTGTTATGAGATTATGGACATTGAAGATGCCCATAAACTTAAGATTATTTCATACGATGAGACCATAGAACTGCTGCTCGGCTTCTTCGATGACGGCGTGAAAGAGAAGATACTCAGGCGCATTGACGAGGAGCAACTGACGGACAACAACGAGAAAGTGGTGTATATGCGTGCCTGTGCGATAGGCTTGCTGGAGAAAGAGTGCGCCGCCGCCTTTGTCGAAAACGAGGATTTGATACTCCAAGGAAGGTTTGAGGGCAGCCTTATCGACCACGTTTCGCCCACGTGCAGTGCGGCCTATCGCCAGTGCGCCAAGCTGTCGAAGTCGCGCATATACGGCAGCAAGCCCGTGCTCGACGTGGAGTTGTCGGGCTACAAGATAATGGAAACGCTCATGGAACTTATGGTGGAGGCTGCCGTACATCCCGAACGCTACTACTCACAGCAGCTCATACGCCGCGTGAGCGACCAGTACGACATCGAATCCGACGACCTTGAGACCCGCCTCATGGCCGTAATCGACTACATAAGCGGCATGACCGACGTCTATGCCCTCGACATTTACCAGAAAATAAACGGAATTTCACTGCCGATAATATAGGTTTCCTGACTTAAAAGTGCGGGAAGCCACAAAAAAGTCGTACATAAAAGTGTTGAATATCACAGAAACTCGTACATAAAAGTGTGCTGTGAACAACGAAACAGGGTTAAAAGTGTAAGGTAAGCGTGCGGGGAAGTCACACAGACATGATGGTATGGTAGATTTTCTCCATGAATTTCTCGTAGTCATTCATCAATACCGTGCCCCCAACGGCGAAGTTGTCGTAGCTGTTGTGCGACAATATCATTTGTATCTTTCCCCTTTGGCTTTTGTAGAAAGCAAGATAGTCTTTCTTGTCTCTGATGTTTGCATCTGCTTCCGGGCTTAGATGCACGACGAACAGCAGCGTTTTGTTTGGCGTATGCATGCATATGTCGGTATTGTCTTCCGCCAACCGCAGATATTTCTCGATGTTGTGCGCTGTGAAAGTCTCCCATTTTGTCAGTTCGCCGGAGCTTTTGTAATACGGAAGGCGGTCAAGTATGATGAAAACCTGAAAGTACGGGCAGCGTGCAGAGCGTATATTCACCGTCTCGCCGAGCATGTTTTCAAAGTAATTGTTGGAGTTTTGCGAATAGTTCTGCATCACAAACTTCACGGCAATGCCCGCCACAGGCTGTCCGGTCGTGCGGTTGAATACGGCGATATCAACCATTTTGTCGATATATCTCCCGTTTATTCGGCTCTCTTTCCCTGCGCCGTAGCCTTGGGAATACACCTCATACCCCTCGCCGATGCGTTCTGCAAGGTCGGCGGCAATCGCTCCGTGAAGCGGTTTCAGCTTCCCGGTGCTTCGTGAAGTGCCGTTCTCGATGAATTTCTCAAAAGAATCTTGTATTGTCTTCAGGAATTGGCGGTTGGTAAGCATGGCTTTGCGTCCGTTTGGTTATCTGGTAATTGATGTATTGCTCCAAGTCCTTGGAGCTGAACGTATAGTATCCGCCGCTTTTGTATTTCCTCAGCATCCGGATATAGGCGGAAAAATCGCTTGAAGCGATAATTTCCTTAATTTCATTGAACGGGATATTGGCATTCGGCGTTATGTACAGTCCTCCGAAAACGCCCGTCCCTTTGTCTGCTTCCACGAATTTCAGGTCGTGTTCGTTACGGATAAGGGAATTGACCGACAGCTTTTTCTTCCATACATCGGCCAATGCCTGTGTGCGCCCGTACAGATACCAGTCGGAACGTTCCCCTCTGCCTTTCAGCAGCAGTGCCTTGTTGCGCAGCAGGTGCTCCCCTATACCGGGCAGTCCTAGCACATAGCTTTCGGGAAGAGGCTTGCCGCGTTTGTCATAGGGGTAGATGCACTTGTGTGTCTTGCCGGTTGAGGCCTTTACAACGGGGATGGTAATGGGACTGTCGGGCAGGTTGTCGCCGATGAACACCTTGTCTGCCAGCGTAGCGAAGCCGTTTTTGACCGAAACATACCGTGGATGCGTCGTTTCCTTTACGGCTTTCAGCTCCCGAAGCCCGGCTTCGTCGCCAAGATAGAACGAACCTCCGATGCAGACTGATGCCATCGGAAGAACGGCGACCATGTTCCGGCATGATTTCACACCGTCATATTGGTAGAAAGCGACCGTGTTGCCGGCATGAAGTCTGTCGAAAAGGGCGATTGTAGTATAGGTTGTGGCATTGTCAAAGGGCTGGAAATGCCCCAAATCCGTAAGTTCCGCAAGGAGTTTGTGCCTCATTATGTACCGCCGGAGGTTGGATGCGGCAATGCTGTTGAGCCAAGAACTTGGTGTAATGTAGCACAGTTTGCCGGTGGGGCTTAGCATATTGAAGCCGATTTCGTAGAACACGAGATAGAGATCAGTCATCCCTGCATCGGCAAACCGGAATGACTTGACCCTTGAATAGGTCTCGTTGAGATTGTGAACGCGTATGTATGGAGGATTGCCTACCACGAAATCCATCCGTCCGTCATAGCTGTGTACTGTCAAAGCGTCGGCACAGCGAACGTCCCACGCCACTTCCGTGATGCCAAGCCGTTCTGTTACGCAGCGGAGGTTGCCGAGGCATTGTTCCAACACGGCCTTGTCGTTGTCCATGCCGTGCACATACTGTTCCAAGCCGGCCTTTATCTCGCTGTTTTTCCAGCCTTCCGCTTTCGCAGAGCGGACATACCGCTCCACTATCTCGCACAGAAACGCACCGTTGCCGCAGCTGTTGTCTATTATGTGGCTGTTGAGAATGTCTTGACCATGGTATTTGCAGTAGTCAAGCATGGACTTTACGATGGACGGAGGTGTGAATACCTGTCCTTTGGTCTTCTTTTTGTCTTCCATGAAGTGGCGGTTGATATGACGCAAGCATGGTCTATCAATCACCGTAACGCAACAAAGAAGGGTGTGAAACTCCTTATTGCGTTCTGCGAGGTAGCGTAGGAAGAAACCCCATTTCACAAAATAAGCTCTCACACCCTGGCGGGTTAGAGCATCGCTTTATTCTTGTGAAAGAGGTCAAGTCCTGTGCAGGGACTACCTTAACCTATTATTTGTGGTTCTTATATCACTTAAAGTTTCCTACGCTTTTAGCAGAACGCGAAATAATAGCCAATGCTTCTTTATTCTAATATGTCGTTGTCGCTGTGTCTGTCTGTTTCTTTTTTTGTCTTTTGGTTGTTACTGCCAGTTCCCTTTCCCGAGTGTTTGCGGAGGTTATTTCTCCTTGTAAATTACGCTATTTGCTCCGCTTGTTATTTTCAGGGCTTCGGGATGTTCCTTTATATAGGAGTCTATGTGGCGCATACGCTTCTCTTCGAGTATCTCGTCGATGGCGATTAGTATGCCTGTCTCCTCTACATCGCCGAAGCCGTCGTTGATTGCCGTGCCGAAAAGCTTCATTGTGGGGCTGAGACTCATGTAGGCGTTGACCAAGGGGGGTATGTTGTAGCCCAGTTTCCGTATCTCCCGGTTGAGGATACGGTAGTCTTCCTTGAACGTTTCTTCGCAGAACAGGGCTTCCAGCTCGGCGGGATCGGTCTCGATTTTCAGCGGTTTCATCGGGATGACGAGGTTCTCCTTGTCGTCGAAGTGCTTCTTCAGGAAGTAGAGTATCATGTCTCTGCCCTTGCGGATGTACGAGGGGTACATCGTCATCTTGCCGAAGAAGTACTTCACGTTGGGCTTTATGACTGTCAGCGCTCCGAGTCCGTCCCACAGGTTGTCGAGTGCGAAGAGACTTTTGGCGCCGTTCTTGCTCGTATTCTGGTAGCCGAGCGACACGAAACTGCGCCCCAGCTCTATGGTTTGCGGCATGTAGTCGCGCATGAATCTGTCGGAGAAGTGGAACATGTGGCTGGTTGCCAGTATAGGTTGTCCCTGTTTGTCGATGTCAACGTCCGGCCCGCAGATGTAGCGGTAGCCGCCTATTATCTCTTCGGCTTCGGGGTTCCACACGATAAGCTGCTTGTAGCAGTTGTCCATGGTGTCGAATTCGTCGAGGTCGAGGGCTTTTCCAGTGCCTCCTCCGGCCTCTCTGAACACCATTTCGCGCAGTCTTCCTATCTCGCGGAGCACGTTCGGCGCATTGTGGGCGTCTATAACGTATATCTCGTTGTTGCTTTTGTTGGTCATGCGCAGCTGCTTGTCGGGAGTCAGCTCGCTCTTTATAAGCCTTTTATCGACCGGTTGTATTATTTCCTGTTCCATTTCCGGGTAGTTGTTTGCTTGGCCGTTGTCGGTTTGTTTACAGTTTGTACACGATGTCCTGCACGTATTGTGCCCATTGGGCGGGTGTTTTGCTCTTGTCAAAGGTTTGCCAAGGTATCGGTTTGCCTATGGCTATGCGGAACGTCTTATGGGTATTTTTGTACATTTCATCGACAAGGAAGAGCATAGCCACGTTGATTTTCTTGATATGCCGGTCGGAAAAGTTGGCCAGACGGTAGAAAAAGTCGGAGTTACTGCCTCCGAAATGTATCGGAACCACATCGCGCTTGTACTCCACGCTCTTGGTTATGAAGGTCTTTTTCCACGGTATGTCCCTTATGACGCCGTCCTTTCTGCGCCTTGAACAGATGCCTGCGGGGAACATGAGCATGTGGTTGTTGCTCGTGAAGCCCTGCTCCACCATTGCGGGGAAGTTGCGTCCTTGGCTTCCGGTCTTGTTTATGGGGATGCAGAGCGGCGCGAGGCCGGGCAAATTCATAAGCAAGTCGTTGACAAGGTAGCGGAACCGGCTGTCGTAGTGCCGCCCTATGATGGAGCCGAGGGCCACTCCGTCCTCGCCGCCCAGGGGGTGGTTGCTCACAAAGGTGTAGAGCCGGCCGTCGTTCTTGTCGGGCAGGTTTTCCGTGCCCACCATTTCGAGCGTCATGTCGAGGTATCTGACGCACTCCTCCAGCCACTCCGTGCCTGTCAGGCGGCGGCTTTCCCAGAGAAAGCGGTTTACCTCGTCCTGGTGGATGATGCGTTTCAGCCACGCCACGAGCAGAGAGGGGACGAACTTGGCCTTGTTCCCCATCTTTGACCGCAATATTTTATCGATGTCGATGGTCTGCTTTGAAATGCTGTCCATTTCTCTCCCAACTTACTAACGTTATGCAAAAGTAACGGAAAAGTTTTAGAAAGTGCTTCCTTTTGTTGGAAAAATCACCGTAAAACGGCATTTTTGCTATGTTTTAATGCCGTTGAAACGCCTTTTGTCTTCCCCGTTGGGTGCGCTGTCTGCCGCCCTGCCGTTTCTGCGGAGTGTATTTGTCAAGGAAAATGCAATGCTTTCGGACTGGTTACGGGTGTATGTGGAAGATGCGGAAAGGCGGATTTGCAGGGCGAACCGCACTGCTTTTTATTGTAAAATCCGCCGCTTTGCAAGTGCCTGACGGCCAGTTGGTTTTGCAAATGCCCCATTTACGGGTCGTAAATGGCCTGTTTAGCCATCGTAAATGCCGTGTTTACGAGTCGTAAACGGGCGGTTTATGTTTCGCAAGTGTCCGGGTTTTGCACACTCGTCCCGCCGTTTCCGAAGCGTAAAGGGGCGGTAGTCATGGCGCAACCCCGCCGCCGGCGCACCGAAAAAGGTCAAGAAAATGATGCGAAAAGGCAAAAAGAGTGGGGCGAAGTGGGGGAATGTGGTGGAAAATGCTTACCTTTGGCCTCGAAATGCATTAATATGTACGTATGCGATTTTTGGGTAACATAGAAGGAAAGGTCGATTCAAAGGGACGGGTGTTCCTCCCGTCAGCGTTCCGCAAGGCTCTGGCGTGCGGCGACGGCGGGTCTGTGGTGCTCCGCAAGGACGTTTTCCAGGACTGTCTCGTGCTTTACCCCGAAGAAGTGTGGAATGCGCAGATGGACAACCTGCGCCTCAGACTCAACAGATGGAACAAAGCCCACCAGCAAGTGTTCCGCCAATACGTGTCGGAGGTGGAGTCTGTCGCGCTCGACGCCAACGGTCGCATACTCATACCCAAGCGTTACCTCAGGCTCGCCGCCATAGACCAGAGCGTCAAGTTCATCGGTATGGGCGACACAATAGAGCTTTGGGCGGCGGAAAAGACCGAGCAGCCGTTCATGGAACCGGCCGCTTTCGGTCAGGCGCTCGAAGGGTTGATGGACACAGACGGCATTGCGCTATGATAAAGACGGCAGAGACATACCACGTGCCAGTGCTCCTGAACGAGAGCATCGACGGCCTTGCCGTGCGCAAGGGCGGTGTCTATGTCGATGTAACGTTCGGCGGAGGCGGCCACAGCCGTGAGATACTGTCGCGGATGGGCGGCTCCGGCCACCTTTACAGCTTCGACCAGGATGCCGATGCGGAGGCTAACATCCGCAAAGGGGGCTTGTGCGGAGATGCGGATGCCGCCGGTGTGACTGGCGAAGAGTCATGTTTTACCTTCGTTCGCAGCAACTTCCGCTACCTGAACAACTGGATGCGCTACTACGGAGTGGAGCATATCGACGGCCTTCTGGCCGACCTCGGAGTGTCGAGCCACCACTTCGACGACGGGGAGCGCGGCTTCTCGTTCCGTTTCGACGCACCTTTGGACATGCGGATGAACAAGCGCGCAGGCGCAACCGCCGCCGACATAGTGAACAACTATGCCGAGGCGCAGCTCGCCAACGTGCTCTACCTCTACGGAGAGCTGAAAAACTCGCGCCGTCTGGCCGCCGCAATAGTCAGCACCCGAACGCAAAAGAGCATAAAGACCACCGGCGACCTCGTGGAAGCGGTGGAGAAACAGCTGCCGCGAGAGCGCGCCAAGAAAGACATGGCACGAGTTTTCCAGGCCCTGCGCATCGAAGTGAACCATGAAATGGACGCTCTGCGCGAGATGCTTGCCGCAGCTACGGAGCTTCTCTCGCCCGGAGGCCGCCTCGCAGTGATAACCTACCACTCGCTCGAAGACCGCATCGTGAAGAACATAATGAAGACCGGCAACGCCGAAGGCAAGCTCCGGCAGGACTTCTTCGGACGCATTGAGAGTCCGCTCCGCACCCTCGGCAAGGTCATAGTGCCCGGTGCAGACGAGCAGCAGCGCAACCCGCGCAGCCGGAGCGCAAAGTTGCGCATAGCCGAAAAGGCGTGACAGCAGAAGCGAAGACCAAGAAAAGATGAAGAAAGACAACCCCGAACAGCAGGAAACCTCCGCCATGGACACCGCACAGCGCAAAGGCGTGCAGCCCAAGGCGGACAAGGCCGAAGAACAAACGGCCGGCCTGACCCTGCAAATGATAAAGGACAGCGCACGCGAAGACGACCCCAAGCCCTCGCCGGCGCTCACTCTGCGCAAGATACTCGGCGGCGACATACTCACAGCCGACCTCGTGAGGCGGCAGATATGGCTCATCCTGCTCATCTTCGCATTCACTGTAGTCTATGTGGCGTTCCGTTACCAGTGCCAACAGGACATGATACAGATGGACAAGCTCGAGACAGAACTGAAAGATGCCAAGTACAAGGCTCTGTCAAGCTCAAGTACGCTCACCGAACGCTGCCGTGAGAGCCGCATACTCGAACTGCTGAAGAACAGCAACGACAGTACGCTCCACATAGCCGACCAACCTCCATACAAGATAACCGTGCCCGACAGTCATGAGTAAGTTCAGAAACGACAAGGTAATGCCGCGTTATTTCGCCATAGCGGTAATCCTCACACTGCTGGGCGTTGCCGTTGTGGGCAAGGCCTTCTACATTATGACCGCCAAGAAGGAGTATTGGACCGAAGTGGCGTCGCGTCTCAAGCGCGACAGCGTCGATGTGAAACCCAACAGGGGCAACATCCTGAGCTGCGACGGCCAGCTTATGGCCAGCAGCATACCCGAATACAAGGTGTATATGGACTTCCAAGCTGGTGGAGAGGAAAAGGACTCGATGTGGAAAGCCAACGTTGACGAAATCTGCAAGGGACTTAACCGCATCTTTCCAGAGAAGTCGGCAACCGAATTCAAGAGGGATTTGGAAAAGGGACACCGGAAAATGGCGCGCAACTGGCCCATCTGGCACAAGCGAATAGACTACGGAACATATACAGAGGTAAAGGCGCTGCCCGTTTTCTGTCTGCCTAAGTATAAAGGAGGCTTCCACTTCGAGGAGTTCAACGCACGCCGCAGACCCTTCGGATCGCTGGCCAAGCGAACCGTAGGCGACATGTACGGAGCGAAAGACACGGCGCGCTACGGTTTGGAACTGTCCTATGACTCCATCCTGCGTGGCACTAACGGACTGACACACCGCCGGAAGATACTCAACAAGTTTATGAATGTGCCCGTCACACCGCCCATTGACGGTGCCGACATCGTCACTACAATCGACGTGAACATGCAGGACATTGCCGAAAGGGCGGTCATTGACGAGCTTAAAGAGATAAACGGCAACGTGGGAGTGGCCATCCTGATGGAGGTAGCCACGGGAGACATCAAGGCTATAGTCAACATGACCAAGTGCTCGGACGGCGTTTACCGCGAGGTAAAGAACAATGCTGTGAGCGATTTGATGGAGCCTGGCTCCGTTTTCAAGACCGCTTCCATCATGGTAGCCCTCGATGACGGGGTGGTAGATACCACATACAGGGTCGATACGGGCACGGGTGTGTGGAACATGTACGGCAGTGACATGAAGGATCACAACTGGCGGCGGGGCGGATATCAGGTCATTTCGCTGCCCAGAACGCTCGAAGTCAGTTCCAACATAGGCGTTAGCCGCATCATAGACGAGCACTACCACAAGAATCCCGAACGGTTTGTGGAGGGCATATACCGCACCGGGCTGGCTTCAGACCTGCACTTGCCCATCGTGGGTTCAACGCCTCCGCGCATCAGGATGCCCAAAAAGAACAGCCGGGGACAATACACCAACTGGAGCAAGACGGCTCTGGCGTGGATGAGCATAGGCTATGAGACGCAGATACCGCCCATTTCGACCGTGACATTCTACAATGCCATAGCCAACAACGGCCGCATGATGCGCCCCAGATTTGTCACTAAGGTGGTGAAAAATGGCGTGACGCTCATGGAATTTCCGCCGGAGGTGATCAAGGAACGCATCTGCAAGCCCAAGACACTGAAGGAGATGCAGACCATACTGGAGCACGTTGTGAGTCAGGGGCTGGGCAAAAAGGCCGGCTCACCTTCGTTCAAAGTGGCCGGAAAGACTGGCACGGCACAAGTGTCCAAGGGTTCCAGCGGCTACAAGTCGGGTGCTACCAACTATCTGCTCAGCTTCGCAGGATATTTTCCGGCCGACAATCCGCGCTACAGTTGCATAGTCTGCATACAGAAGTCGGGTCTTCCGGCATCGGGAGGCGGCATGAGCGGAGTGGTGTTCCACCACATTGCCGAGGGCGTGATGGCCAGAAACCTGAAGCTAAACGTGGCCGATGCGCGTGACGGGTCGTCGGTTTTGGTGCCGGATGTAAAGAACGGAAACATTCTCGCCGCCGACTATGTGCTGGCCAAACTGGGCATCAAGACCGATGCACCGTGGAGCGGAAGCTACGCAACGGGCAACCCTATATGGGGAAAGACGGCCAAGGAGCGCAACGAGGTGGAGCTGCAACGCACGCAGATGTACAGCAACATTATGCCGAACCTGACGGGTATGGGCGCGAGAGACGCCGTGTTCCTGCTCGAAAGCCGTGGCATAAAGGCCATAATCCACGGCCGTGGCAGGGTGGTTGAGCAGAGCTACGCCCCCGGAAGCGTGATAGTGGCCGGAAGGAAGTGCGAACTTACGCTCAAATAAAAGCCGCTTCGCATGCGGAAAGATGCAAGCCTTCGTTCAGGCAAACGCAGGTTGCGGCGTATAAAAAGAAGGAATATAAAACAACGATATAAACGATAAAGACATGAAACTCAGTGAACTTCTTATCAACGTGAAGCCGCTCTGTATCGACGGAAACGCCGATGTGGAGATCAAGGGGGTTGACATAGACTCGCGGAAAGTGAAGCCCGGCCATCTGTTTGTGGCCATCAAGGGTACTCAAACCGACGGCCACGCCTATATAGCAAAGGCCGTTGAACTCGGTGCGGCGGCCATCCTCTGCGAGAAGAAGCCCGAAGAAACGCCTGACAATGTGACATTCGTGACGGTCAACTCCACGGAAGAGGCTGTGGGAAAGGTGGCCACACTGTTCTACGGCGACCCGTCAAGGAAGCTGAAACTGGTGGGTGTCACCGGAACAAACGGCAAGACAACCATCGCCACCTTATTATATAATATGTTCAGGAAGCTGGGTTACAAGTGCGGACTGCTCTCCACCGTGTGCAACTACATCGAAGACGAGGCGATACCGGCCGACCACACCACGCCAGACCCCATAGAGCTGAACGCTCTCTTGGCGCGTATGGTGGAAGCGGGCTGCGACTATGCCTTTATGGAGTGCTCCAGTCACGCCATAGACCAGAAGCGTATCGGTGGCTTGAGGTTCGTTGGAGGCATCTTCACCAACCTTACACGCGACCATCTCGACTATCACAAGACCTTTGAGAACTACCGTAACGCCAAGAAAGCGTTCTTCGACGGTCTGCCAAAGGAGGCTTTCGCCATAACAAACGCCGACGACAAGAACGGCATGGTGATGGTTCAGAACACCAAAGCCACCGTGAAAACCTACTCCACACGGTCGATGGCCGACTTCAAGGCGAAGATTATTGAGTGCCATTTCGAGGGGATGTATCTCGAAATAGACGGCCGCGAGGTGGGTGTGCAGTTCATCGGCAAGTTCAATGTGAGCAACCTGCTGGCCGTATACGGTGCAGCCGTGATGCTCGGACAGAAGCCTGAGGACATTCTCCTGGTGATGAGCACTCTGCATAGCGTCAGCGGACGGCTCGAACCGCTGCGCTCTCCGCTGGGCTACACGGCCATTGTCGATTACGCACACACCCCCGACGCCCTCGAAAACGTGCTCAACGCCATACACGAGGTGCTCGACGGCAAGGGAAAGGTGATCACCGTGTGCGGTGCGGGCGGCAACCGCGACAAGGGCAAGCGCCCTCTCATGGCACAGGAAGCCGTGAAGCAGAGCGACCGCGTGATAATCACGAGCGACAACCC
>CAVHML010000063.1:0-12342 GCA_963636905.1 bacterium | reverse complement strand
TAAGCTCTTCGAGATACTTGATCTGCTCCTCGGCTGTGAGCTTCTTGCCGTTGGGATCCTTCTTCTTGCCGTCCTTGAGCTGACGATAGTCGTAGTACCACTCGCCGTTCTCGCATACAGCGAACTCACTTGCCGCGCAGTCCATGGCAATCTTAACGTCTTTGCCCGGCTCATAGCCGGCGTTCTTGATGGCCTGGCAGATGCTGTCGAGAGCATCCTCGATGCCGTTGAGTGCGGGAGCGAAGCCTCCCTCATCGCCAACGGCCGTTGAGAGTCCGCGACCCTTGAGCAGCTTGGCAAGAGCGTGGAACACTTCGGCACCCATGCGGATGGCCTCGCGCTCACTGGCTGCACCTACGGGACGGATCATGAACTCCTGGAATGCGATAGGAGCGTCAGAGTGTGCGCCACCGTTGATGATGTTCATCATAGGCACGGGCAACACGTATGTGTTGGCACCGCCGATGTATCTGTAAAGGGGTATCTGGAGATAGTTGGCTGCTGCATGAGCTGCTGCCAATGATACACCAAGGATAGCGTTTGCACCGAGCTTCGACTTTGTCTTTGTGCCGTCGAGTTCGAGCATCTTGTAGTCTATTGCGCGCTGTTCGAGCACAGACATTCCTATGATGGCGGGAGCGATAACGTTATTCACGTTCTCAACTGCCTTGAGCACGCCTTTTCCGCAGTAGCGGTTCTTGTCGCCGTCGCGAAGTTCGAGGGCTTCGTTCTCGCCAGTGGATGCTCCAGAGGGAACAGAAGCGCGGCCTACGAAGCCAGACTCTGTAGTTATTTCAACCTCTACTGTAGGATTGCCTCTGGAATCCAGGATTTCTCTTGCATGAACATTTTCGATAATCATAGCTTTTCTTGTATTTAGATAGTTAATAATGCCTATTTTACGGGTGCAAAGATACTGCCAATAATTTATATATGGCTGTCTTGCATATTGCAAACGACCTACATTTAATATTATTTAATGTAATATAGTGCGCAAGTTTGGGGGCTTCCGTTAATGCACAGATGCCGCACTTTGCTGTAGAAGGAAGCACTTGGCGGGTACGGCGCCGGGCATAGCCTCGAAGAGGCAGCAAGAAGCTATCCGCGAATATAACGGAAGAACCTGTATTTGGGCTGGAAAACAGCGGGAATTAGGGGAGACAGCAAACGTATCCGGCGGTCAGAAACCGGCATCCCGCTCGAAGCGGAGTGGTTTGCCCGTGACCGGGTGGCGCAGTTCGATGCTTTGGGCGTGGAGAAAGAGGCGTTGATTGTGTGAGAGCGGTTCTTGCTCATGTGAAAACCGCCCCTGTTCATTGGGAAGCGGCTCCTGGTCATTGGGAAACTGACTTTGCCCATAAGCAAATGGCCGTTGCTCATGCGAGAACTGCCCCTGCTCACTGCGCCCGTAGAGCCTGTCGCCCTCGATAGGTGCACCGAGACCGCACTCATGGGCGCAATGCAGACGCAGCTGGTGGGTGCGTCCCGTGTGGGGAACGAGCAACACACGGGTCAGGCCACGGCTCTCTCCCACTATCCGGTATTCGGTCTGCGCCTCCTTACCGTACACTTCGTCCACCACCTGTCGCGGCCTGTCGAGCGGGTCGGGGCGCATCGGCAGGTTGATAACGCCCGACTTGGGGCGGTCAGGGCGGCGGGAAAGCAGCGCCACATAGGTCTTCCGTATGGTGCGGGAGGCGAACTGGCGTTGCAGATTGACGTAGGTTGCCATCGTTTTTGCGGCCACTAACAGTCCCGAAGTGTCCATGTCGAGACGGTGTACAAGCAGCGATCCGTCGGCCGAAGGCCACCTTTTGCGCAGTTCTGACAGCACGGACTTGCGTCCCGACTTGCCCGGAACGCTGAGCATCCCGGCCGGTTTGCACACCACGGCCATCGCTTCGTCCTCATAGACCACCTCTATCGTGTCGCTGTCGCGCCCGTCGGCCAGCGGGTCGGGGTCGGTTTCCATGCCCTGCAGCATGTATTCGAGTATCGGTTTGCACTTGCCTCTGCACGCCGGATAGTAGCTTAAGTGGTGGCGAACCTCGGCTTTGGGCGACTCGCCCCACCAAAATTCGGCCATGCACACGGGCTTTAGGCCGTGGGAAAAGGCATACTGGAGCAGCTTGGGGGCGCAACATTCACCGGCTCCCGAGGGCGGTATGCTCCCGGCAGAGGCCGAGAAAATGTCGAGAAGGCTGCGCCTTTCGCCCCGGCTGTTGAGCATCTGGAACTGCGAGAAGAGCCACCGCTGCAAGTCGTCAGACATGGTTCGGCGGCGGTTCTTCAGCCTTTCTGTTTCCGTGCGCACGGCTTCCGCCTCACGCTCCACCGCTTCCAGCCTTTCGGCGTGGCGTTTGCGCATACGGCGCAGTTCGGCTTTCATGTGCTGGCTCTCCCTCACGAGGGCTTCACTGGTCTCTTTGCTGAGTGCAGAACCGCCCCTCAGAGCGTCGCGCCGTGCCTTTGCCTCGGCCATAGCGGCCTTGTAGGCCCGCTCCTCCGCCTCGTTTTCAAGGCGTATGGTCCGGGCTTGCTCCGTCAAAGTGCGGTATCGGTCACTGTTTTCAAGCCCGTCTATCTCGCGCCCCACGGCCTCTATCGCCCTCTCACCCTGCCGGAACACGCCGTCGGGCTGCAACATATCATACACAGCCGGCACGAAAAAAGGCCAGTCGTTGCGCCCCTGCAACTGCCCGGAGTAGGCCGCAAGATAGCCAAGCCGCCCTTCGCGCTCCACAACGAGCACGCCGAACATTTTTCCACGGCCTATTTCGTCGCGCCACACCGCCTCGCCGGCAATGTAACGCTGCACCTCGGCGGCTGCAAGGCGGCACAACGGGTGCGGCTCGTAGCAGAACGGGAACGTGAACCGCACGGGTCGGGGAATGTCAGTGGCCAGACTATGAAATCTAATCATGCGTTTTTGTAGGGAAAAGTGTTGCGGCGGCACCGCCGGAACAGTTTGTCTGTATCGCCCGGACAGTCTGCCTGTATCGTCCGAACCGCCTGTCTGCACAGGCCAATCCGCAGGGCTTTACCGGCCAGCCGTAGGGTGGCGGCGGACAAACGGGCGGTTTACGCCTCGTAAACGCACCGTTTGCATGTGCCAAACAGGCCGTTTGCGACCCATAAACAGCCCCTTTACGATTGTCAGATGCCGGGTTGCGGTTTTCGAGCCGCCCCTTTGCGCCCCGCAGACCGCCGGACTGTCGCCGTAAGGCAAAAACAAAAGCCAAGCATGTCGTTGACAACGCCCGGCTTAATGCCTCGTACCCCGACCGAGAATCGAACTCGGATCTACTCTTTAGGAGAGAGCTATTCTATCCATTGAACTATCAGGGCAACCCAAATGTTATGCAAAGATAATGCAAACGAGCGCAATGAAAGCTCGCTTTCATATTGCCGAGTGCAGCTTATCTTATGCAAAGGTACGGCAAATCGCAGACAAAACAAAATAAGTGTGTGGAAAATGCCAAGAAAACGCTTTGCCTTGCCGCACAAAAATGCGGCGTAAAGAAACCGAACCACCTATGTTGTGCGCAGCAATTCTTCATTCTTCATTCACAATTCTTCACTTTTCACTCACAATTCTTCGTTCTTCACTCTTCGTTCTTCACTCGCATCAGCATACGCCCTCATGGCGTTGAGCACGGCAAGCACCGTTACGCCCACATCGGCGAACACTGCCATCCACATCGTGCCGAGTCCTGCGGCTGCGAGGGCGAGTATGGCCAGCTTTATGCCTATGGCAAACCACACGTTCTGGCGGGCTATGGCGATGGTGCGGCGGGCTATGGCTATGGCTGTGGCTATCTTGGACGGCTTGTCGTCCATCAGCACCACGTCGGCGGCCTCGATGGCTGCGTCACTGCCCAGTGCGCCCATGGCAATGCCCACGTCGGCGCGGCGCAACACGGGCGCATCGTTGATGCCGTCGCCCACAAAGGCCAGCCGTTTGCCCTTGCTCTTCTCCCGCAGGAGCCGCTCCACATGAGCCACCTTGTCGGTTGGCATCAGTTCGGTGTGGCACTCGTCTATGCCAAGCCGTCCGGCCACGTCGCGCCCCACCTCGTTTCTGTCGCCTGTAAGCATGACCGTCCGGCTCACACCGAGGCGTTTCAGGCCGGCCACAGCCCGTTGGCTGTCGTCCTTTATGCGGTCGTTGATGACGATGTGGCCTGCATAGCGGCCGTCAACGGCCACGTGGATTATCGTACCTATATGGTGGCAGTCGTGCCAACCCACGCCTAAGGCATCCATCATCTTCGAGTTGCCCACGCTTACCGTGCGCCCTGCCACGCGTGCGGTGATGCCTTGTCCGGCTGTCTCCACCACTTCCGCCACCTGACAGCCGTCACTGGCCTCGCCGGGAAAGGCGGAACGCAGAGCTTCGCCTATGGGATGGGTGGAGAAATGCTCCACGTGGGCGGCCAGATGCAGCAACTCCTTGGCGTCGAAGTCGTCGGGATGGACAGCCTCAACGGCAAACTCGCCCCGCGTGAGCGTGCCTGTCTTGTCGAACACCACGGTATCTACGTTGGCCAGAGCGTCCATATAGGCACTGCCCTTGACGAGTATTCCCTTGCGGGAAGCACCGCCGAGACCTGCAAAAAAGGTGAGCGGCACGCTGATAACCAGTGCGCAGGGACACGAAACGACAAGGAATATAAGTGCGCGGTGGAGCCATACGGGGAACGAAACGGCAAATCCGGCGGCGGAAAACAGCGGCGGCACAAGAGCCAAGAGCACTGCGGCAATGACCACAACGGGGGTATATGCGCGAGCAAACCTTGTTATGAACGACTCACTGCGCGACTTCACGCTGTCAGCCCCCTCGACGAGCTGTATTATCTTGGCCACCGTGCTCTCGCCAAACGCCTTGGTAGTGCGCACGCGGAGCACTCCGCTGAGGTTTACACAGCCCGATACCACCGCGTCACCCGCCGACACGTCGCGCGGAACGCTCTCGCCCGTGAGCGCTATGGTGTTGAGTGACGACGACCCCTCGACCACTTTCCCGTCTATAGGCACCTTTTCGCCCGGCCTCACTACGATGGTTTCGCCCACGGCAACGGCTTCCGGCGACACTGTAACCACCTCCCCACCCCGCTCAACGTTGGCAGTGTCGGGACGTATGTCCATCAGATGGGATATGCTGCGGCGGCTCTTGCCCTCGGCATAGCCCTCGAACAGTTCGCCAACTTGGAAGAACAGCATCACGAACACGGCTTCCGGGAACTCTGTCTCCGCACCCGGAAGAAAGCCGATGGCCAGTGCGCCAATGGTAGCCACCGACATGAGCAGGTGCTCGTTGAACACATCGCCGCGGGAAATGCCCTCCGCAGCCTCGCGGAGCGTGTCGTGGCCGATAAGAAGATAGGGAATGAGATAGACTATAAGCAGCTGCCACGTGGCAAGACTGCAACACTTTTCCACTGCCACTGCCGCCGCCAGCAGCACAGCCGTGACCGCTATCAGAATGATTTGCCCCTTCAAACCGCCGTGAGCGTGCTCGTGGCTGTGCCCGTTGGAATGGTTGTCGCCGTGAGTGTGGGCGTGGCTGTGCCCGTGGGCATGGTTGTCACTGTGAACGTGCCCATGCGCATGGCAGTGGCATCCGTCTGCATGGTTGTGGCACCCGTTTGAATTGCCGTGGTTGTCCTTTTCCATATCGTTGTCCTTTGCTTTTTGGAGTTTTCTCGTCTGCAAAGGTAGCACACCCCCGGTGCAACCCGGTTGCAAGTTGCTGCCACAACGAACGGAGTCAATCGGGCGTTAAAGGAATTCCCCGATGCTGTCCTTGTAGAGGTTGCCGTAGTGGTCGGCGTTGAACAGATTGACATGGGAACCCACAGTGTTTGTGAACAGCTTGTAGTACAGGTCGCGCAAGCGCATCTGGGGGTTGCTCTTCACACACTCCTGAAATGTCAAGGTGAACCGGTTGGACATCCATACGTGGAGGTCGTTGTTGCGCACGTCAGCCTTGGACGTTTCGTTGGCTCCGGAGGCGGTGAACGCAAGTATTCCCGGCAATCCTTCGATGGCAGGGAACACACTGCCGGCATAACAGGTCTCAATCATGCACAGCAACTTCCTGTAGCATTTCTTCTCCGCCGCAGTCTTGAAAGTCTCCTCGGCCAGATTGCGGGTAAAACCGTCCTTGCGGTCAAGCCATTCCAACTGGCCGGGCAAGCCGTGGCCGCTCCAGAACAGGAACACATTGTCGGTGCTGTCTGCGGAAATCACATACTTGAGTCTGTCACTGCGCTCTCCGCAGAGTATGGCCTTGATGTCTTCAGGGTCCAGGTCGGAGGTGTGGTAGTCGATGACCACGCCTTCACGCACGTTTTCGCCGCCTATGCGCACGGCAACATATCCTTTGTCAGGGTTGTTGGCGTGGTTGGCTATATCGTCTTCGGCTATCAGCACGATGTGGTCGTCGGTATATCCGTTCTTCTTCAGCAGTTGGTACATATAGAACGCATCGGCCTGATGCCTGTAGCTGTCCCATCCCGACGAGGCGGCCACGAGAAGCGCCCACTTGTCGTGCAGTGCAGGATAGACAAGGCCGGAGATGTCCTTGTCGTCGAACTCCTGCGCCTGGCTTGACTTCCAGTTCCAGTTGGCCAAAGAAGAAGCGGTGTGAGCCGCACCGTTGTTGGAGATATAGTCAAGGATGACGTATTTGCCGCCATACACCATATAGGAATAGTATGTGCTTGAAAGCACGTTGGTATAGACCTTCGTGTCGAAATCCAGAGTGCCCGACACTCCGCGCAGATCGGGGCGCTTGCCGGCAGCCAAGGCGGAGATGAAGCTGCCCATACCCTCGACCGTAGGCGAATAGATGTTCTCGTCGCGCCCGTCAACAAGAGCCTTTATGGCGTTGTTGAGTGTCATTGTGTCGTTCATCTGCTGGATGAACAAGGCGTAGCCGAGCATTGACGCTGCATCATACACCTGTGCTTCTCCGCCAATGGGCAGCTCGCTGTATGTTGCTTCATAGCGTATGTCGAAACCACTGCCCGGGTCAGCGCCAACGGCTATACCTTCCAATCCTTCAGCGGTGCTGCCTAGCCGGGTGAGAACGTTGCTGCCAAAGGCAATATCGGAATACAGACAACGCGGCGGTGTGGCTTCTCCGTCTCTGGCCAGTTCCTTCATCGCCTCCTCAATGACCTTGATGTCGTCAACGGAACTTGGGGCGCATATCAGAAAGTCGGCCTTTGACCTTGCCGCACCGGCTGCCGCCTCTTTTATAGAGCTGTTGCCGTAGTCGAAGATGCCGGCCGACTCCATGCCTATCTCGGTGACTTGGAAGCCAAACCAGTCAACGAACGTTTTGCCGTACATGGATTTGCCGTTGGCAATGAGTGCCACGCTCTTCCCTCCATAGGAATATGCCAGCGACAGAAGGGTCTCGCACTGGGCGATATCGGTCTCGGCAAGTGCCCACAGACACATTGTTGTTGAAAAGGAGCGAACGAGTTCTTCAGTGGTAGCGAGGGTAAAGAAAGGCTTTTTGACAGACCTGTTGCAGAATTTGTAGGCCATTGTCTTGGCGTTGTCGGAATACTGCCCGCCGATAACAGCCACGATGTCTTCGCGCTTGGCCAGCTTATCCGACAGGTCGCTTATGTTTTCTGCGCCTTCATCATACCACTCATACTCCAGACAGATGCCCACCGGCTGTCCCTTAAATGCCTTTTTAAGGTCTTCGGCGCACTGGTTCAAGGTTCTTTTCCAGTGGGTTTCCTGGCCGTCCTGCATAGGGAGCACCACAGCAATCTTCTTTGTTATGTACTGTGATGTGCCATCGTCGCCGCCCGAAGCGTTGCTGTCTTTGCATGACACCATGTTGAACGCAAGCGACAAGACGGCAATCAGCAAGCTAAAAGTTCTCATGCTCCGATTCTTTTTGGATGGCTTTGGCCTTTATTTCTTCCAGGTCTATACCCTGTTCCGCCAGATTTACATGGCCTTGCACCCAGTCTGTATAGCCGCTATGCAAGCCGTAGGTGACGCTTGCGGGAAGAGTTTTCCCCGCAGCCCAATCCTCAAGGAATGTGCGGAAGACCGTGTTCATCCTCTTGACCATGCTTCCCACTATCTGCGTACACAGGTCGCTCTGGTCCACATCGACCCCTACGGTGAACAGCCCCTTGGGAGTTTCGCGTATATACCGATAGACTCCCTTTGCGGAGCCGCCTATTACAGGGAAAATGAAATCGTAGGTCTTGACCCAACCGTACATCATCTTATATACAGAGTCAGCCATGCTGTATCCGGCGTTTGAGTTGGACAGATATACCTTGCCGATGTCGGCACGGTTGCCGCCGTAGTCTTCAAAACCGTCGCGGAACCCGTCGGCAGCCTGTCCGGTTATTGTGTCAGTGGAGTTGGCCATTACCATAAGAGGCTTCACTCCCAGCTTCCCGGCCACGGCTCCAGAGATATATGACGTGCCGTATAGAGACAGGTTGAAGGTGTGTACGCCCTTCATGTCCACCTTTTTGCTCTCAAACAGAAGGATTCTTCTTGATGCAGTGTCCAGCGGAGAATTGTAAAATACCGAGTCCAATGTCTTCCTGTATGTCGCATTGGCCAGTACAAGGAGCTTGTTCTTGCTGCGCAGCGTGTCCTCTTTCCATGCGCCGATTAGCTTCTCGGCTTCGGCCATGGAGCTTGGGTTGTAGTAGTTCACCTTGATGCCGGACAGGCTGCTGCCGTTCACGCTCTCTATCAGCCCCCGATAAATCAAGTCATTGTAGCCGTAGTCACCCAAAGCGTCAGGCTCAAAGAGCACCAGGATTTCCTTGTTTGTGGTTACGGCCGGGGCATTGGTGTCATTAACACTTTCCGTGCATGCCAGAAAGGCATGCACGGAAATGAGTATCGCTAAAAGATTTAGTGTGGTTCTGTAAACTTTCACCGTAAAGTGTCGGGGGCTTTCCGCCCCTAAGTGATTTAGTCAAGCTGGGAAATCAGTCAACTATGCCGAATGTCCTGACTTGGATGAAATGCATGTCGGGGTTCTTCCATACGATTTCAAACCAGTCAACGTCGCCGTCAGACAGTCTGATGGCAAAAACGCCGCCGCCGAAAACATAGTAATGCCAGTCGTCTATCCAATAGTAGTCTCCCTTGTTCAGACGATCCTGACCGGCAGCCTTGAAGAACGCCACGAACGTATCCCAGTTGTTGTTAGTTCTCATTGCTTCAGATGCAGCTCTGGCCAAAGAGGGAGAAGCAAAGTTGCCAATATATGCGGTGCCCCAAGACCCACTGCTTTGGCTTATATACACCAACAACCCGGCTACGCCGTCTTTCGCCTCTCTTACACATACCCAATTTTGCATACCCTCCTCATAGGTGTCGTGCTGTTCTTTGTCACCAACGGCGTATGGGGTACTGGAGTTCTGGTTCAGAACACTGGGATGGACAAACTTCACTTTGGAGAAATGCTTGAGCACGCCGCCTTTATCAAAAGTCATTTCCGCAATGTCATCTTCATTGCCAGTAACGGCCTTGAAGTACACTGTTTCCTTAACATTGCCGTCGGCGTCTTTAAGGTCTGCCTTCATATCCGTCGTTGACGGGGAAATGGCTTCCGTCTTGGTGTCGGGCGACAGCCAGCTCTCGAACATTTCCTTGGCGGCATTGATGTCGGCCGCACCTACGGTAAGCTCGGTTGTGTCGGCATTGTTCAACCTTACACCGCTGACACGCTGGGCAATATTGCCCAAAGAGTCAATCTCTATGATGTTGTTTTGCAGGAATTTCACCTGGTCAAATGAAGTCACATCGCCGCTTTCCCGAACTTCGTTGTCATCATCTGATGAACAAGCGGCGAGGGATGCCAGGCCCAAGGCCAGCGGCATCAGCAGTGCATAATACTTTAATCTCTTCATACGTTCAAAATGTCTATGGTTAAAAATACAATTGTTCCTGTTGTTTCCAATACTTGTTATTTGTAGTCGATGACTGCCTTCAGGATGTCAAGCGTCTTCTGGATTGCGGCGTCCCCGTTGATGTGCTTTACTCCGACACTGCTCTTGGTCTGCAGGGTGTTTACATCCTCTTTTGCCTTGCACTTGTCAGAGTAGCTCTTCAGTTCGTTGTACTTCGCGGTCAGGTCCGCAGCCGAAATCTTCACTATCTTGGGCAGGAAACGCTGGCTGAATATGTAGTTGCGCCCGTCTGATTTGAACGAAACGCTCACCGTCACCACGAAGTCAGGCATCTCTCCGTCGTAGAGTTTGCCTTCGGAGGTGTTGTAGGGCAGATATACTTGCGGAGAAATGATGAAGTTCTTGATGTCCGGCACTTCCTCGGTTGTCACCTTTCTGCCATAATAGTAGTAGTCGGTGCCTTCCTGCTTTACTACAGAGCAGTTTTTGTCGGTTTCTTCCAGCTGTGCCGACTTGAATTTCGTGTGCGGCAGACACAGGTATTTGGTCTTGTTTGACGAGTTTGCAGATCTGTAGATGGACATCGACTCGCCTTCCTTGACTATGTTCAGCTTCGGGCGGTCAAGACTCATCAGTTTGGCGTACTGGGCAGTGTGCCCGCCCTTCTCGTCCGTATATACGCCGTAGTTGCAGACCACCTTGACGTCTGAAACGTCATCGAACACTTCGGGGTTGATGTTCAGTTTGAGGCTTGTGGGGTCAAAGAACGACACCATGCGGAGGTGATAGTCTGCGGCAGCGGGGCAACCGTAAACGCCGTTGCCGTTGACAACCAGGTTTACTGTCTTCACATCGCCCAATATCCTGTCGTCAACCACATAGACAACGGGGTCGTCAGCAAGGCTCCACACGCCTTTTCCCACGTTCGACTTGTACTTCGAGAGGATGCTTGTGTTCATCGTCAAGGGCGTAACGCTGTTCGCAGCCAGGCTTGAGATGTATCCCGACAGGCTTATGTCGCCCGTCATGCTCATCTGTATCTTGCCTGGCATGGAGTCAGTCAGGTGTTCTGCATACGGATTGCTTGCAGCCCAGTCGTAGGCATAGGCGGCAATGTTGCACGCGGTGCTCGCATAGAGACTATATACGTTCCACGAGCTTCCCGTAAGTTGCTGCTGGATGGCGGCCAAGGCCGAGCCGTTAACGTCTCCAAGTATCGACGATGCCTTCTGCAGCAGTGAACTTATACCGCTCGATGCCGAGGCTGTCTGCTCCGCCGACGAGTACTTGCCCGTGATGTTGGCCTCCAGCGTGCCTTCCAGAGAGACTTTCTGCTGAAGTTCCGTCTTGCAGCTGAAGCTCAGGTCCTCGCCGGAGTTGAGCCAGTTGCTGTTGGTCGGGCAGTATGCCGTCATATCGATGTCGAAGGCTGTCCATCCACGGGTCAGAGCCGTTGTCGTCATTGACGTGTATGGGGTGTAGAACGACTTGAACGTGTTGGAACTCGGAGTGCCGTCGTTCAGGAGGTTCATCGTCATTGGCAGGGAAGTGTGGTTGGAGGGTATGCCGTAGGCCAGCGAATGGTAGAACGGGAACTTGCAGTTCTTGTCCGGGGAACCCATATTCACCTCAAACGAATACTTCGAGCCTGTGGTTGACGAGTTGGAAACGAAGTGGAACACTCTCAACAAACCGAGATAACGGTTGTAGAGGGCAAAGTAGTTGCAGTCGTCCAGCCCCTCGTTGTTGAGTACGCTGAAAGCCATTTCCCATCCGTCGGCCTTCTTCACGTCTGAACGGATGCCGCTCGGAAGCGTGGTTACGGTCATTGGCGCCCACGGCAGGTTCACCGTGGCGTGCTTTCCGCCGGAGTATATTATCACGGTGTCCTGGTTCTCCCAATCGGAAGTGAATGTGTCACCTCCCGAATTGTCGCTGTCCAGCAGTCTGAAATACTGCTTCAGCGACAGTGTAACCTTGTCGTTGTTCTCCGAGAATACGACAACCTCGGCGGAGTTGGGAGTGTCTGTGTCACTTTGCTTCACGCTGATATTCAATGCGGGATGGCCGTCTGTCATGTCCTCCGCACTGGTAACTGTTGCCCAGTCGGGGCAAGTTCCGATGGATTTGACTGGAGACGAAACGCTGTCCAGTACGACGGTCAACGTCACATTGCGGTTGGGGACAATCTGTTCATAATGATAGTTGCCCGGACCCTTTGCTATGCTGTCATCGTCTGTACACGACGACAAGGACAAAGAGAGGCAGGATGCGAAAGCGACGCCTGTTGCCACTGCGCGAAGTTGAAGAATCTTCTTCATAGTAGAACGTTATTTTAATGTTAGAATATGGTGCAAAGGTATGAAAGGATTTTTGAAAACAAGAAAACGGTGCGGGAAAATGAATGAAAAGTGAAGAACGAAGA
>CAVHML010000062.1:0-12395 GCA_963636905.1 bacterium | reverse complement strand
TCTTCGTTCTTCACTTTGCCATTTGTGGATAGCAAAGTGATTGCTTTGGGGCGGCAAGGCGTGACAAAAGGGTGGCTTTGCGTGTAATTTAACCAATAAAAATTGGTAGAGAACCTTGGTTATCGTATCTTTTGTGTAATTTTGTCGGGCAACTATTCATGTCAAAATCATAACTTACACATTATTTATATTTATGGGAAATGTAATAAAACTGCGCCGTGGGCTTGACATAAAGCTGGCAGGAGGGGCTGAAAAGCGGCTCTTTGCGCCCAGCAAGTCGGGCAGATACGCCCTGCAGCCGTCCGACTTTCCGGGAGTCACCCCACGGGTAGTGGTCAAGGAGGGCGACACTGTGCGTGCAGGCGACGCCCTGTTTCAGAACAAAGCCTGCCCTGAAGTGAAGTTCGCATCGCCCGTTGGCGGAACCGTAACGGCCATTATGCGGGGCGAAAGGCGCAAAGTGCTCTACGTAGAGGTCACGGCCGACGGAAAGCAGGAAGCGGCAGACTTTGGCAAAAAGGACGTGTCGGCACTTGACGGCCATGCCGTAGTGTCGGCATTGCTTGAGGCCGGACTGTTCGGCTTCATAACCCAGCTCCCCTATGCCGTGTCGGCCAATCCGCAAACGCAGCCCAAGGCCATCTTCGTGTCGGCTCTTAGGGACAAGCCGCTGGCCGCCGACTTCGAGTATGAGCTTGAGGGACAGGAGCAGAGCTTCCAGACGGGACTCACGGCTCTGTCGAAAATAGCCCGCACATACCTTGGCATAGGAGCAAAGCAAACGGCGGATGCTCTTGTGAATGCCCGTGACGTGGAGGTAAACGTGTTTGACGGTCCGTGTCCGGCAGGCAATGTCGGCGTGCAGGTGAACCATATAGACCCGGTAAACAAGGGCGAAGTGGTGTGGACGGTTGACCCTACGGTGGTGCTGTTCATCGGCCGCTTGTTCCTTACCGGGCGCGTGGACATGACCCGCAGGGTGGCTTTCGTGGGAAGCGAAGTGGAGTCGCCAGCCTATACCGACATGATTGTGGGACAGGAACTGGCCGGGCTGCTCGACCATGGAGTGCGTTCAGACCGCAAGGTGAGGGCAATCAATGGCAATGTGCTCACGGGCAAGCCCACGTCAAAGGACGGCTTCCTCGGAGCATACAGTTCGGAGATAACCGTAATACCCGAGGGCGACGATGCCGACGAGTTGGCCGGATGGATAATGCCGCGCCTGAAGCAGTTCTCCGTAAGCCGCAGCTACTTCTCGTGGTTGCGCCGTGGCGTGGAGTATGTGCTTGACGCACGCGTGAAAGGCGGTGAGCGCCACATCATTATGAGCGGAGAATACGACCGCATGCTGCCCATGGACATCTATGCCGAGTTTCTCATCAAGGCCATACTGGCCGGCGATATAGACAAGATGGAACAGTTGGGCATATACGAAGTGGCTCCCGAAGACTTCGCCCTGGCCGAGTTTGTTGACAGTTCCAAGCTGGAGCTGCAGCGCATAGTGCGCGAGGGACTTGACTTGTTGCGCAAAGAGAACTGACACAAAAAAGATGGAATAAAGATATGAGTGCATTGAAAAACTATCTGGAAAGGATACGTCCTAACTTCGAAGCTGGCGGCAAGCTACACTCGCTGCACAGCCTTTACGACGGTTTTGCCACATTCCTGTATGTGCCCAACACCACTTCACGTACAGGCACAAACATACACGATGCCATCGACTCGAAGCGCATCATGAGCATCGTGGTCATAGCATTGTTGCCCGCCCTGCTCTTCGGCATGTACAACGTGGGCTATCAGAACAGCTTGGCAGCCGGAACGCTTGCCGAGACGGGCTTCTGGGAACTGTTCTTCTACGGTTTTCTTGCCGTATTGCCAAAAATCATCGTGAGCTACGCAGTCGGTCTGGGCATAGAGTTTGCCTGGGCGCAGTGGAAAGGCGAGGAGATACAGGAGGGATACCTTGTTTCGGGCATCATAATTCCGCTCATCGTGCCCGTCGGCTGTCCGCTCTGGATGCTCGCACTGGCCGTGGCTTTTGCCGTAATCTTCGCAAAGGAAATCTTCGGCGGCACGGGCATGAACATATTCAACGTGGCTCTCGTGGCCCGCGCATTCCTTTTCTTCTCCTATCCCACGAAGATGAGCGGCGATGGCGTGTGGGTTTCCACCCAAAGCATACTCGGTTTGGGCAGCAATCTGCCCGACACCTATACCTGCGCCACTCCCTTGGGCGAGATAGGACAGAATGCGGCGGTGAGCCAGTCGCTGTCTGACATGATTTTAGGCTTCATTCCCGGCAGCATCGGCGAGACAAGCGTGGTGGCAATAGCCATCGGAGCCGCAATACTGCTGTGGACAGGCATTGCAAGCTGGCGCACCATGGTCAGCGTGTTTGTAGGCGGCGCACTGACGGCAGCCCTTTTCGGATGGCTCGGACTGACCCCCATACCATGGTATGAGCATCTCGTGCTCGGCGGCTTTGCCTTTGGCGCAGTGTTCATGGCCACAGACCCCGTGACAAGCGCACGCACAGACAAGGGAAAATACGTGTTCGGTCTGCTCATCGGCTTCATGGCAGTTCTCATCAGAGTCAAGAACCCCGGCTATCCCGAGGGCATGATGCTCGCCATACTGCTTGCCAACATGTTTGCGCCGCTGATTGACTATTGCGTAGTGCAGGCCAACATCTCAAAGCGCATGAAACGTTTAACCTCAAAAGGCAAATGACTATGGCTGGGAAGAACATCAAGAAAGGAATGAACACCAATTCCAACACATACATTATTATATATAGCATCATACTGGTGCTGATTGTGGCCTTTGTGATGGCCTTTGTGTCGCAGACGCTGAAGCCCATGCAGGACGTAAACGTGGCTCTCGACAAGAAAAAGCAGATACTCGCGGCACTCAACATCAGGGATTTGGACGATGAAGCCTCGGCTTCCAAGTATGCGGAGGTGGTTGTGGCCGACGAAGTGCTGTCGTCCGACGGCAAAGTTGTGGAGCAGGGAACCAAAGGAGGCGAGAAAGCCGGCTTTGTACTCAACAGTGCCGACTATAAGGCAGGCCGTTTGGCTCTCTTTGTCTGCTCGATTGACGGTCAGACAAAATATGTTGTCCCCGTCTACGGCATGGGCTTGTGGGGACCAATCTGGGGCTATGTGGCCATCGATGCCGACAAGAACACAGTCTATGGAGCCTACTTCAACCACGAAAGCGAGACTGCCGGACTCGGAGCGGAGATAAAAGACAGCCGCGCATGGCAGGAACAGTTCCGCGGAAAGAAGATTTTTTCTGAAGAAGATGACAATGTGTCACTGTCGGTGGTTAAGAAAAACAACGTGAAAAACCCCGCTTCAGAGTGCGACGCCATCACAGGAGCCACGCTCACTTCGGTAGGCGTGAGCGATATGCTGCAAGAAGGACTGGAAGCATACAAGGCTTTTCTCAAAGCAAAGGACTAACTTTAAGGCAAGAAACGATTATGGACAAAATATTCTCAAAGGAAAACAAGGAAGTTTTCGTCAAGCCGCTCAATCTTGACAACCCTATTTTGGTGCAGGTGTTGGGCATCTGCTCGGCTCTGGCCGTGACCTCTCAACTGAAACCCGCCATCGTCATGGGACTTGCCGTGACGGTAATCACCGGTTTCTCCAACGTCATCATCTCTTTAATCCGCAACACGATACCCACACGCATCCGCATCATCGTGCAGCTCGTGGTGGTGGCCGCCCTCGTGACGGTGGTCAGTCAGGTGCTGAAAGCCTTTGCCTACGACGTCAGCGTGCAGCTTTCGGTATATGTCGGACTGATTATCACCAACTGCATCCTCATGGGACGGCTCGAAGCCTTTGCCATGATGAACCGTCCGTGGCCGAGTTTCCTCGACGGAATAAGCAACGGTCTGGGCTATGCAGCCATCCTGGTGCTGGTAGGTTTCGTTCGCGAGTTGCTGGGACGCGGCAGCGTGCTCGGCTTTCAGGTCATCCCGCAAAGCGTCTACGACCTTGGCTATGTCAACAACGGCATGATGGCCATGCCAGCCATGGCTCTGATACTTCTCGGATGCGTCATTTGGATTCACAGAGCATATTTTTATAAGGAGAAATGACAATGGATAATACATTAAACTTGTTCATAAGGTCGATATTCGTCGACAACATGATATTCGCGTTCTTCCTCGGAATGTGCTCCTTTCTGGCCGTTTCAAAGAACGTGAAGACATCTTTGGGCTTGGGACTTGCCGTGACATTCGTGCTCGTGGTAACAGTTCCCGTTGACTATCTGCTGCAAACCAAGGTGCTGGGCAACGGCTGCCTCGTTGAAGGCGTTGACCTTTCATACCTCAGCTTCATCCTTTTCATCGCCATAATAGCCGGCATAACGCAGCTGGTGGAGATGGCCGTGGAGCGCTACTCGCCCGCACTCTATTCAGCACTGGGCATCTTCCTGCCCCTGATAGCCGTCAACTGCGCCATTATGGGTGCGTCGCTATTCATGCAGCAGCGCATCAACCTTGACCCGGCCAGCAGCCAGTATATCGGAAGCGTGCTTGACGCTGTGGTGTATGCCCTTGGCAGCGGAATTGGCTGGACAATTGCCATAGTGTCGATGGGCGCAATACGCGAAAAAATGCAGTATAGCGACGTGCCGAAGCCGTTGCGCGGACTCGGCATCACCTTCATTACCGTGGGACTTATGGCCTTGGCCATGATGTGCTTCTCAGGGTTGAGTATATGAGACGGGGCTTCCAGCCTGTAAGAACTGAATACTAAAGAAACTTGAACAAAAGAGTTTATGGGACAATTCATATTAGTTAGCATAGCAGTATTCCTTGCCACGATACTGCTGTTGGTGGTAGTGCTGTTGGCAGCCAAGAGCTACTTGTCGCCAAGCGGCAATGTCACTATAAAAATCAACGGCGACAGGGAACTCAACGTGGCGCAGGGCAACAGCCTGATGTCCACTCTCAACGAAAACGGCATATATCTCTCGTCGGCATGTGGCGGCAAGGCTTCGTGCGGACAGTGCAAAGTGCAGGTTGTAGAGGGCGGCGGCGAGATACTCGACTCCGAGAAACCTCACTTCACACGCCGTCAGATAAAGGACCACTGGCGGTTGGGATGCCAGTGCAAGGTGCGTGGCGACATGGCAATCAAACTCCCGGAGAGCGTGCTCGGCGTGAAAGAATGGGAGTGTACCGTGATTTCAAACAAGAACGTGTCGTCGTTCATCAAGGAGTTTATCGTTGCATTGCCGCCGGGCGAGCACATGGACTTCCTGCCTGGCTCATACGCCGAGATAAAGATACCTGCCTACGACTGTATCGACTACGACAAGGACTTCGACAAGGCCGACATTGGCGACGAATATCTGCCCATGTGGGAGAAATTCAACATCTTCTCGCTCAAGGCGCACAATCCGCAGCCCACAATGCGTGCATATTCCATGGCCAACTATCCTGCCGAGGGCGACCGCATCATGCTTACTGTGCGCATAGCCACCACACCGTTCAAGCCAAGGCCGCAGGTAGGCTTCCAAGACGTGCCCACGGGCATCGCCTCGTCGTACATCTTCAGCCGCAAACCGGGCGACAAGGTGGTGATGAGCGGCCCCTACGGCGACTTCCACCCGATATTCGACTCCAAGAAAGAGATGATTTGGGTTGGCGGAGGTGCCGGTATGGCTCCGCTGCGCGCACAGATAATGCACATGACACGCACGCTCAACACCCGCGACCGTGCCATGCACTATTTCTATGGCGCACGTTCGCTCAGCGAAGTGTTCTATCTTGACGACTTCCTGCAACTGGAAAAGGACTTCCCCAACTTCCATTTCCACCTTGCACTCGACCGTCCCGACCCCGCAGCCGATGCTGCAGGAGTGAAATACACGGCTGGTTTCGTTCACCAAGTGATGTATGAGACCTATCTGAAAGACCACGACGCACCGGAAGACGTGGAGTACTACATGTGCGGCCCTGGCCCTATGTCAAAGGCTGTGGTCGGTATGCTCGACAGCCTCGGCGTTGACGAAGAGTCCATCATGTACGACAACTTCGGAGGCTGACCCTCCACACCCCCAGACAGCCTTTTTCCAAGCGGCAGTGCCTCCCGTTCCGGGTGGAGACACTGCCGCTTGCGTTTGCAGATGCCACGGTTTTCGTTTGCGAAACCTTTGTTTTTCCTTACAGACAGTCCGGGCGGTTTGTGCAATGCCCCGTTTCCCCCTCGCAAATGCCCCGGTTACGAGTCGTAAACCGCACGTTTGCGCACCGTAAACAGGCCGTTTACGACCCGTAACCCGGCGGTTTTTCCATCCCACTGTATGCCAGGCTTTTGCAAACTGGCCTGTTTTTGCGAAAAAAGCCGCCTTTGTTGTTCCGCTGCATACTGTGTTTTTCGGATATTCTTATTACCTTTGCAAGTGGACAACCGCCTCCCTGCGGAGGTGGGGCGCACCCTTGCTGCGACTGTTTGCGGCATCGGGCGGCGCAACCCTCGCCACGGTTGTCGTCAAATGTATGTAAGTTTAACGAAACAAGTGTGATTATGCATAAGAAACTTATTGCCGTCTTTGCGGCTTTGATGGTGTCAGTGGCAGCCAATGCCCAGTTTGAAAAAGGCAAGATGTATGCTGGCGCATCGCTCTCTGGTCTTGACTTAAACTATAGCGGTGCAGGAAATGGCAAATATGCCATAGGTGCTCTCGGTGGGTATATGTTTGAGGACAACATGATGCTCACCGGCCAGCTTGGACTGTCTCACAACAACGGCGGAACAAACTATTCGTTGGGCATGGGCTACCGCTATTATTTCTCTGATAACGGCATCCACCTCGGAGCATCGCTGAAGTATGCCTATGAATCCGGAGGACATAACGACCTCATGCCGGGCATTCAGGTGGGCTACACGTTCTTTCTCAATGGGAAAGTGACCATAGAACCGGAGTTGTATTACGATCATGCGCTGTTCAACTTCAGCGATTATTCTACCGTAGGCTTCCGTATTGGCATCGGAGTATACCTCTGACGGACGGCCGACAGGGCATTTAATAAACAAAAAGGTTTGGGAGACTGACAGAATGTTAAGCGTAAACGAATTGGAAGACAAGCTGATTGACCTCGCTTTTGCCGAGGACATAGGCGACGGCGACCACACCACACTCTGCTGCATACCGGCTGATGCTATGGGCAAGTCGCATCTGCTGATAAAGGAAGACGGTATATTGGCCGGGGTGGAAGTGGCAAAAGAAGTGTTTCGCCGCTTCGACCCCGAAATGCGTGTCGAAGTGAAAATAAACGATGGGGCTGCCGTGAAAAAGGGCGACGTTGCGATGATTGTAGAGGGACGTGTGCGCTCACTGTTGCAGACCGAGCGGCTCATGCTCAACATCATGCAGCGCATGAGCGGTATTGCCACGATGACCAACCGCTATGTCAAGCGGCTTGAAGGCACCGGCACTCGTGTGCTGGACACCCGAAAGACCACTCCGGGCATGCGTATGCTGGAGAAACAGGCAGTGAAGATAGGCGGCGGATGCAACCATCGCATAGGCTTGTTCGACATGATACTGCTCAAGGACAACCACGTGGATTTTGCAGGTGGCATATCCAACGCCATCAACCGTTGCCACGAGTATCTCGAAAAGCACGGTCTGAACCTCAAGATAGAGATTGAAGTGCGCAATTTCGACGAGCTTCAGCAGGTGCTTGACCGTGGAGGAGTGGACAGAATCATGCTTGACAACTTCTCTGTGGCCGACACACGCAAGGCCGTTGAAATCATCAACCATCGCTATGAAACCGAGTCGAGCGGCGGCATAACCTTCGACACGATACGCGACTATGCCGAATGTGGGGTTGATTTCATATCTGTAGGCGCTCTGACCCATTCGGTCAAGGGGCTTGACATGAGCTTCAAGGCATGCTAAGCTTGCTGCTTTCGCTGCTTCTTGCAGTGACTGTCACCTACTCTCCGCCCGTCAGTCACGAGGTGTCTCTGGCCGGAAACTTCGGCGAACCGCGCCCCAACCACTTCCATGGAGGCATCGACGTGAAGACGGACGGGGTGGAGGGCAAACCCATCTACTCCATTGCCGACGGCTATGTGAGCCGTATCACTGTCGGACTGTATGGCTTCGGCAATGCTGTCTATGTGTCCCATCCCGACGGGCGCACCAGCGTCTATTGCCATCTGCGCTCCTTTTCGCCGCGCATAGAGCGGTTGCTGCGCCAATGGCAGTACGCCAACCAGTCGTATGTGGCCGATGTGCGGCTCTCTGCCCTTGAGTGTCCGGTGGCGAGAGGGCAGTTCATCGCAGTCAGCGGCAACACCGGTGCGAGCCAGGCTCCCCATCTGCATCTTGAAGTGCACGACTCGCGCACCGGAAACCTTCTTGACCCGCTTGATTTCCTCGGCAGCTACGTCAACGACGGCATGGCTCCTATGGCTCATGGCTTTATGGTATATCCCGTGAGTGGACAGGGTACGTTCAACGGAGGGTCTGGCAAACAGTCGTTCGGATTCGGTTCGCACAACCTCACCCGCCGTTTCACAGCTTGGGGAAAGGTGGGTTTCGGCATCTGGGCCAACGATTACATGGAAATAACCTACAACCGCTACGGCGTAAGGGAGACCACGCTCAAGGTTGACGGCAAGGTTGTCTTCCAAAGTGTGGTTGACAACATTCCTCAGCAGTCCAGCCGAATGGTCAATTCCTGGGGCGATTATGACCATTATAAGCGTTACGGTGTGTGGTACATGAAGTCTTTTATAGAGCCGGGCAACACCTTGCCGGTGCTCAAAGCAGGTTACAACCGTGGCATAGTTGACTTCAGCGAGCCGCGCGACTACCATTTGGAGTATCTGCTGCGCGACTTCCGTGGCAACACCGCGTCGTATAAGTTCACCGTGACGGCCACTCCATCGCCGCTTCCCAAACCTTCTGCTCACAATCCGCAACGCTTCATGCACTGGAACCGCACCAATATGTTTTCCATGCCGGGCATGCAGCTCACCATACCCTACGGCGTGCTGCCCGACGATGTTGAGTTGCATCCCTTGATGCGTCCGTCGGCCGACGGTTTGTCTGCGAAATATTCTTTCCAAGGCCGTTCCTATCCTCTGTTCAATTGGGCTGAGCTGAGTATTGCTGTAAAGAATAAGGTGGCCAAGCCGTCCAAACTATACATAACGGGCGACCAGTTGTCGTCGCAGTTCTGCGGCGGAGTCTATAAGGACGGTTGGGTCACGGGGCGCATCCGTGACCTTGGCGTGGCCTACAGGCTCGACTACGACGACCGTCCGCCAGTGATAAGTCCCGTAGGCCAGTCTTCCTGGAACTCCACGGGCACCATTCGCATCAATCTTTCTGACGTTGGGAGCGGCCTGAAGTCGTACAAAGGTTTCATCGACGGACAGTTCGTGCTCTTCAAACGGGCTGACAAAAGCACCACTGCTGTATGCAAGTTGTCGGAAACGCCCGTGGCGAAGACCGGGAAGACGCATCGCTTGCGCTTCATTGCCACGGACAACTGCGGCAACACTGGCTCTTTCAATGCCGAAGTGCGGTATTAACTACCTAAAGACTAACACACAAACAATATAGAAGTATGAAAAAGACAACATTATTCGCGGCAATGCTGGCGGCAGTGACCTATTCTACGGCCTGCACCAACCTTATTGTCGGCAAGAAAGCCAGCGTTGACGGCTCTGTGATGTGTACTTACAGTGCCGACGACTACGGTATGTTTCAGGGACTGTCGCATTTTCCTGCGGCAAAGCACGCTGCGGGCGATATGCGCCAGGTGTATGACTGGGACACCAACGAGTATCACGGCCAGATACCCGAGGCTCTGGAAACCTACAACGTGGTGGGAAACATCAACGAATATCAGGTTACGGTGGGCGAAACCACGTTCGGCGGACGTGAAGAGATGGTGGACAGCACCGGCATACTGGACTACGGTTCGCTGATAACCATTGCCCTGCAACGTTCACGCACAGCCCGCGAGGCCATAGCCACCATGACCAAACTCGCCGAAACCTACGGCTACAACAGCGAGGGCGAAACCTTCACTATCTGCGACCCCAACGAGGCTTGGATAATGGAGATGATGGGCTGCGGAGCCGGTAGCAAGGCCGTTGTATGGGTGGCCGTGCGCATACCCGACGACGCTATTTGCGCACACGCAAATCAGAGCCGCATACGCACGTTTGACCAAAAGGACAAGCAGAACGTGTTGTTCTCCAAGAACGTAGTCAAGTTCGCGCGTAGCAAAGGCTGGTATTCGGGCAGCGACAAGGACTTCAGTTTCTGCGACACCTATGCCGCTCCTGACTTCGGCGGCCGCCGCTGGTGCGACGCTCGCGTGTGGTCATACTACAACAGGTTCGCCTCTGGCATGGACAAGTATCTGCCTTACGCCGAGGGACGTGCCGACAACGCAGAGCCGATGCCGCTCTGGGTTGTGCCGAACAAAAAACTTGGTGTGAAAGACCTTGAGGCTGCCATGCGCGACCACTATGAGGGCACTCCCTTTGCGCTCGATTCAGACATAGGCGGCGGTCTCTGGCAGATGCCGTATCGTCCCACTCCGCTTGCCTTCAAGCACCGTGGCAAGGAGTATTTCAACGAACGTCCGATATCAACCCAACAGTCTGGCTTCGTATATGTCAGCCAGATGCGCTCGTGGCTGCCGAGAGAGATTGGCGGAGTGCTGTGGTTCGGCAACGACGATGCCAACATGGTGTCGTTCACTCCCGTGTATTGCTGCACTCAAACGGTGCCCGGCTGCTACGATGGTGCCAAGGCCGATGCGCTGACCTTCTCGTTTGACAACGCCTACTGGGTGTGCAACTGGGTGAGCAACATGGTTTATCCTCGCTATAGCCTAATGTTCGGTTCGCTCAAGGAGGTGCGCGACTCGCTCGACAACGCTCTTCTCAAGGCGCAGAGCGGTGTGGAAGCCAAGGCGCAGAGCCTCTACGCAGAGGACAAAGCCAAGGCTGTGGCCTTCCTCAACAGCTATTCATGCGAGAAGGGACAGCAGATGCTCGCACGGTGGAACGCTTTGGCCAAGCATCTCATCGTGAAATACAACGACATGATAGTGAAACCGGAGTCGAAAGGCCGCTTCCTGCGTTCCAAATACGGTCTCGGGGCTAAGGTGGAACGCCCAGGCTACCCCGAAAAGTATGCCGATGAGCTGATAAAGCAGACGGGCGACAAGTATCTCGTGCCGCAGTCGGAGTAAATGGGTCGTTTACCCATCATAACCATACCTTTTACGACTTATAGAGATACCGTTTACGACTTGGTAAAGGGAATATGGCAACGGGAAAGGACTGTTTTTCGTGTGAAAAGGGGTTACTTCAGGTCGAGTTCCTGCCGCAGTTGCCGGGCGTAGGCATCGAACTCGGTGCCGCAAACGGCTTTGTTCCACACGTCGCCGAGAAAAGCGGCTCCGCCGAAGTGCCACTGCCGCAGTTGCGCTATGCGGTCTAAGGTAACGCCGCCGAGGGCTATGACTCTACTGTCTATGATGCCGCTATTGGCTGCTTCGGCCAGTTGAGCATCGGTGTAGGCCGCGCAGTAGCCACGTTTCGATATGCTATCGAACACGGGGCTTAGCGTCAAGTAGTCAAGTTCGGGTTTGCGGTTTGCCGCCTCGGCGATACTGTGGCAGGAAGCCGACACGGTGATATCGCCGCACATGGCCGGAGGTTGTGGATTGCGACGGTTAAGGTGTACTCCCTGCAAGCCATAGTTCGCGCAGAGACCGAAGTGGTCATGGATAACGGTATGTCGGCGCACGCTGCCGGGCAGTTTGTCAAGCAGAGCAGCACAGTCTTCGGCTTTGGAATCGGGCTTGCGCAAGTGCAAGGTGTCAAGTCCGGCATCGAACAGTCTCTCTATCAGCTCCGCCTCGTTGGGCAGAAACTCAGGTTCTGTGATGACGATAAACTTCATTGGCAAAGGGTATCTTGGTTGGCAGAAAAAGAATAAGCTGGCATGATATGGCTAATCACACCAGCTTATTCTTTCACCATTGTGTGTTCATACGCTGAAGACCTACTTGTCGCAGTCCTTGAGCGAGTGGCTAATGCGCGCGGCGCAGAAGTTTGGCCCGCACATGGTGCAGAACTCACCCTCGGTCTTGTTGCTTGTCTTGTAGTATTCGAGAGCACGCTCAGGGTCGAGCGCAAGGTTAAACTGGTCTTTCCAGCGGAACTCATAGCGAGCCTTGCTCAAAGCGTTGTCGCGGATGGTGGCTCCAGGATGTCCCTTGGCCAGGTCGGCGGCATGGGCTGCTATCTTGTATGTCACCACTCCCGTGCGCACATCGTCCTTGTCGGGCAGTGCAAGATGCTCCTTGGGCGTGACGTAAC
>CAVHML010000061.1:0-12420 GCA_963636905.1 bacterium | reverse complement strand
CATGCGCCATCAAGAACGCATTTCCGTGCATCAAGGTTGGTATGGCGGTGCTTGGGCTTGAAGTACCCCACGCCCACATCCACCTCGTGCCCATGAATTCGGAGAAGGACATGCTCTTTTCCAACCCGAAACTGAAGCTCAGCGAGGAGGAATTTCGGGAGATTGCCGACAAAATATACGGCGAATTTAAGAAAATAGACGCATAGACGCAAGGCGAATACGCGCGTAAGAACAAACGTAAAGCCGGCCATCGGAAGTCCAAAAGCGCTGTGGGCTTTCGATGGCCGGCTTTGTTTTAGGCCGCTGCGGCGGCGGTTCTGTCAGGCGGATGCAGAGATTGCGGGGCAGAGATGCTCAAATGAAATCCTCTCCGTACTTCATTTGCACCTCGTTGACATACTTGCGGACAAGCGCCGACGAGTCGCCTTTCTTGCATATAAGCAGCACATTGCCCTTCTGAACCACAATGTAGCCGTCGAGGCCGCCCACTACTCCGAGCACTCCCTTGGGCAGTTTTATCACATTGTTGTGGCTGTTGTCCATGATAACGTCGGAGTCTATGACCACGTTGTCGTGCTCTCCCTTCTGCTTGCACTCGTATATGGAGTGCCAGGTGCCGAGGTCGGCCCAGCCGAAGTCGCACTTCATCACGCACACATTGTCGCTCCGTTCCAGCACGGCGTAGTCTATCGACAGGTTGGGATAGGAGGAATAGAGTCCGTCGAAGCCGTTTCCGCTTTCCACACCGCCGCAAAGCTGCTCCATTTGAGGCTGCACGTCGGGGAAAAGCCGCCGTGCCGTGGCGTTTAGACACTGCGCCGAACCGAGGAAAAGTCCCGTGTTCCAATAAAACTCCCCGCTCTCCATGAACACTTTGGCGAACTCTCGCTCCGGCTTTTCGGTGAACGACTGCACCCGGAACACGCCCTCTGTCTCCGTGGAGTCGCCCACCTGGATGTAGCCGTAGCCCGGTTCCGGCCTCGTGGGCTTCACCCCCAGGGTGAGTATGTCGTCGTGTGTGGCCACGTAGTCGAGTCCTTTGAGCACATTGTCGTCGAAGATTTGCTCGTTAAGCACGAACAGGTCGGACGGCGTAACCACCACATTGGCGCCGGCATTGCGCTTCAGAATGTGCGTAACCACCCAAGCCACGCTCGGTGCAGTGTTGCGGTTTACCGGCTCGGCGAACACGTTGCATTCGTCAACCTCCGGCAATTGCTCGCGCACAAGGTCGATATAGTCGCGGTTTGTACACACGATGATGTTCTCTCTCGGCAATATACAGGCAAAACGGTCAAAGGTTGCCTGCAACTGAGTCCTGCCGCAGCCGAAGAAGTCGATGAACTGCTTGGGGCGTTTGTCGCGGCTGTAAGGCCAAAGCCGGCGCCCTCTTCCGCCGGCAAGTATCAGACAATAGTTGTTAGTGTTCTTTTCCATATCGGTATGTGGTGTCATTGTTTGGTGAATGATGTTCCTTTGTTTCAAGATTAGTATGAAATACAATACGAAGATACCAATAATAAACGACACCACGCAACGATTTGTTTTTTTTAGCAATTATGCCGGTAGTCGTAAACGCACGGGGTACAACTCGTAGATACACCGTTTACGGTTGCCAAATGCACCGTTTACGGGTCATAAACACGGCATTTACGCTCCGCAACCGGCCACTTGTCGCAGACAAACGGGCGGACAGCCGGGCGCAACGGGGCATCTTTGGGGGCTTTTCCTTTGCCGTTCGGGCTAATTGCACTAACTTTGTGGCAAAGAAACACCGCACAATCATGCAGGAAACACGACAGAACAGAATAGCGAGGCTGCTGCAGAAGGAGCTGAGCCTGATATTCCAGCAGCAGACAAGGGCCGCCCACGGGGTGATGGTCAGCGTTACGCGAGTCAGAATATCGCCCGACCTGAGCATCTGCACGGCATATCTGAGCATTTTCCCCAGCGCAAAGGGCGAGGAAATACTCAAGAACATATCGGCAAGCGAGAAGACCATACGCTATGAACTGGGCACACGCGTGCGCCACCAGCTGCGCATCATCCCGGAACTGCGCTTCTTCATCGACGATTCTCTGGACTATATCGAGCACATCGACGAACTCTTGAAGAAGAAATGAACTTCCCCTTCTACATAGCAAGGCGGTATCTGTTCTCGAAAAAGAGCACCCACGCCATCAATGTCATAAGCGCGATAAGCGCAGTGGGCGTGGCCGTGGCCACAATGGCACTGGTGGTGACTCTCAGCGTGTTCAACGGCTTCCACGATATGGTGGCCTCGTTCTTCACGTCCTTTGACCCACAGCTGAAAATCACGCCGGTTGAGGGCAAGACGGCGCCTTCCGACGACCCGATACTCACGCGGATAAAGGCTCTCGATGCAGTGGCCGTGGCCACGGAGACGCTGGAAGACCAGGCTCTGGCGGTCTATGGCGAGCGTCAGGCAATGGTGATAGTGAAGGGAGTGGAGGACAATTTTGACAGTCTGACGCACATTGGCGGCATCCTTGTGGGCGACGGAGAGTTTGAACTGCACGCTGCCGACATGAGCTACGGCACGCTTGGCATACGCCTGGCCGAGACTTTGGGCACGGGATACTGCTATCAGAATCCGCTGAAGATATTCGCACCGAAGAGGGAGGGGCAGCTCAATATGGCAAACCCGACCGACGGCTTCGTCGAGGACGAGCTTTTCTCGCCCGGAGTGCTCTTCTGCGTGAAGCAATCCAAATACGACAAGAACTACATAATAACCGACATAGGCTTTGCAAGGCGGCTGTTTGACAGTCAGGGACTGCTCTCTTCGCTCGAGCTAAGGCTCAAGCCGGGCAGCGATTTCGACCGGGTGAAGAGTGAGATAAAGGCCATTGCCGGGGGAAAATACTACGTGCGCGACCGCTTCGAGCAGCAGGATGACACGTTCAAGATAATGAAAATCGAGAAGCTGATGGCCTACATCTTCCTCACGTTCATACTGGTTGTGGCCTGTTTCAACATCATCGGGAGCCTCTCGATGCTCATAATAGACAAGCGCGACGACGTGGTAACGCTGCGCAACCTCGGCACGAGCGACAGGACGATAGTGCGTATCTTCCTCTTTGAAGGGCGCATGATTTCGGCCATAGGGGCGGTTGCCGGCATAGCGGTCGGTCTGTTGCTGTGCTGGCTGCAGCAACGCTTCGGCATAGTAGGGCTTGGCCGCTCCAGCGGGTCGTTTGTTGTCGATGCCTATCCCGTCAGCGTACACCCCGAAGACATCGTGGTTATCTTCTTCACAGTGCTTGCCGTGGGCTTCATATCGGTGTGGTATCCCGTTAGATACTTCGCCAAACGGCTGCTCAACGCCTGACTTTCCTGATGCGGAACAGGGCATAGCCTCGAAGAGGCTGCACCTCAGTAACCCCATGTGCAGCGTTAGCGGAACGTGGGGGTTAAGATATGGAGCAAAACATCGGCTTCGAAGATGCCGCACATAAGGCTATACGGGTTTCTCCGCACGGATAAGCGTGCCTCTCCGCAGATGTGCGGCATCTTCGAAGCCGATGTTCCCTTCTCCGCATACGACCCCATGTTCCGCTAACGCTGCACATGGGGTTACTGAGGTGCGGCCTCTTCGAGGCCAAGACGGACGGACGAGAGTTTGTATAACTTTGGCTGGTTACTAAGACACGGCCTCTTCGGAGCCAAGACGGCAAAGGCTCTGTCCGCAAATTAGCGGAAGAACCTGAAAAAGACAAGGAAAAGGGTTGCGGTCAGGCCAGTGTGATGTTCTCAACCTCCACGTATTCGTGCATGAACACACGTGCCGACTCGCGGAAACGGTCGGGATTTTCAGTGGTAAGATAGTGGACACGTCCGCCATGCGAGCACTTGGCCTCCATTTCCGGGTGGCGCACAAAGTATTTCTTAAGGCTTTCTGCTACATACTCGCCCTGCGGCACAATGCGTATGCCGGGGTTGACGTACTTAAGTATCTTCGGCATGAGCAGGGGGTAATGGGTGCAGCCGAGAATGATGGCGTCTATGAGTCCGTCCTTCATCATTAGCTGGTCGATACGCTTCTTCACAAAGTAGTCGGCACCGGGACTGTCGGCCTCGTTATACTCCACCAACGGCACCCAGAACGGACAGGCAACGCCCGAAACCGTTATGTCGGGAAATAGTTTCTGTATCTCCAATGTGTAGCTCTCGCTCTTTATCGTACCCTCAGTGGCCAACACGCCAACGTGGCGCGTGCTGGTGAGCGAACCAATCACCTCGGCTGTGGGGCGTATTATGCCGAGCACGCGGCGCGAAGGGTCTATCTGCGGCAGGTCGTTCTGCTGGATAGTGCGCAAAGCCTTGGCCGATGCGGTGTTGCAACCAAGGATTACCAAATGGCAGCCGCGCTCAAAAAGGCTCACAACGGCCTGTCGGGTGAACTCATAGACCACATCGAACGAGCGTGCGCCGTAGGGTGCGCGTGCGTTGTCGCCGAGGTACAGGTAGTCATACTGCGGAAGCAGCTGCCGTATGCCGTGCAGTATGGTCAGCCCACCGTAGCCTGAGTCGAATATGCCTATGGGTCCCGGGGCAGAAGCGAGCGGTTTGTTCATTTCAGACAGTCCTTTACCAGCTGGTTGATGTCCTTTCCCTGTGCGCCGACGTAGGGACAGGCGTTGTTGTCGGTGTTTATGATGAAGGCAAAGCCCTCCTTTTCACCCACGAGCTTCAGCACTGCGGCCAGTTTCCGGTGGAGTGGCGCATAGGCGTCGCGCTCCGCACCGGCCAGAAGGCGGCGGCTGTCGTCACGAAAGGCGGTGTTCTTGGCCATGAGTTCGGCCAGTTCGCTCTGACGTTTCTTGAGGATTGTGGGCGGGAAGTCACGCTGCCCGTCAAGGAAGTCCTCGTATTTGGCGTTGAAATCATCCTCGGCACGCTTGGCCTCTGCTTCATATCTGCTGCGCAGTTCGGCCATCTGCCTCTGTGCCGTGGCATATTCGGGCATGCTTTGCAGTGCCTCGCTGTAGCTGAAGTAGCCGAACTTCATTGTCGGCTGTGCCGTTTGGACAACCGCTGCGGCAACTGTAGAAGTGGTATTGACGGGCGTTGCAAGCCGTATGCTGTCCTGTGCGGACACCGTTAGCGGCAGAAACATTGCGGAAAGTAAGAATATGTGCTTCATCGGAATGGGTGGAAAAAAGGGAAAACGGCCTCTGGCCGTGTGCCGTCTACCGCCTTTGCGGAGTGTGACGGGCACGTGGCCAGAAGCCGCCTGATGTTTTATTTAAGTCCGAGTTTGGCCTTTACCTGTGCCGTAACGTCGGTGCTCAGTGTGGTACTGATGTATGGAACACCGCTGGCCATGTCCATTATATATACATAGCCGCCGGCCTGACCCACAGCCTTGATGGCTTCCACCACCTTAGCGGTGATTGCCTGCATCTTTTCCTGCGATGCCTTGGCGAGAGCCTGCTGGTTGTCCTGATAGCTCTGCTGGATTTTCTGGTACATGTCCTGCAGTTCCTGCTCGCGGCGCTGCTTGATGTTCTCCGGCAGTGTGGTCTTGGCCTTCTCGTAGTCTTCCGACTTCTTGGTCAGTTCTTCCTGCATGCTCTTGAGGTCAGCCTCATACTGCTTCTGCAAAGCGTCGATTTCGGTCTTGGCAGTGGCGTATTCGGGCATGGCCTGAATTATCTCCTGAGCGTTGACGTGCCCGAATTTCTGGGCGAATGTTGCCATTGGGGCAAACATCAAAAGCATTAAAAGTAACTTTTTCATCTTCTTCGTTGTTGTTATTGTTGTTGTTGATTATGCTAATTGGAGTAGCCGAGCTTCTGGAGCACTTCGTCGCTGATGTCCACCTTGGGACTTGCGAATACAATGCCGGCATCGCTCGCCCGGTCGAGCACGAGTTGGTAGCCCCGCAGGTCGGATATGTCCTTGACGGCGTTGTATATCTCGTCCTGAATGGGCGACATGAGACTCGTTCGCTTTTTGAACAGCTCGCCTTCGGGGCCGAAATACTTCCGCTTAAGCTCCGCGGCCTGTTTCTCTTTCTCCATGATGGCATCCTGCTTAGCCTTCTTCTGCTCTTGGGAAAGGAACACCACCTCGTTCTGGTAGTTCTTATACATGGTCTGAGCCTCGGTTGACAGTGCCTCAACCTCCGCCTGCCACTTCTTTGACACCTGGCTGAGCTGCTCATTGGCACGCTCGTAGGCCGGAATGTTCTTCAGTATGTAGTCCATATCGACCAGCGCGAACTTCTGCGCATTCATTGTCAGTGCGAAAATGGACGCCATTGCCGTGAGAAGTATCTTCTTCATTATTGCCTCCTTTATATATGTTGTCGTTTCCACGTGTGTCTGTTGCCCCATACACACATATATATATTGTCGTCCCGCCCCGGTTTTGCCGCCGCAAGCGGTAGTGTCAGAACTCCTGACCGAGCACGAAGTGGAACTGGCTGCCGCCCTTGGTGCCCGTAGAGAGCGCCTTGTCGAAACCATAGGCCCAGTCGATACCCATCAAACCCACCATCGGCAGGAATATGCGCACGCCTACGCCGGCAGAACGCTTCATGTCAAACGGGTTAAACTTCTTTGTGTCGTACCACGCATTGCCGCCTTCGAGGAACGACAGACCGTAGATGGTGGTGTTGCCAAGCATGAACGGGTAGCGCAACTCGAGGGTGAAACGGTCGTAGGCATAGCCCGGAGCGGAGTAAGGCGTGAAGGATCCGTTCTCATAACCGCGCAGTCCGATAGTCTCCTGGGCGTATCCCGAAGAGTAACCGCTCATTCCGTCGCCTCCTACATAGAATGTTTCAAAGGGCGACTTCTTGTATGAGTTGTATGAACCAAGCAGTCCCAGCTCAATACGCGTCATCAGGACAAAGCATTTCTGGCCTCCCGTGAGCGCAGTATAGGTGCGTGTCTTGAATTTCCACTTGTGATACTCTATCCACTTGTACTTCTCCTGCTGCTCTTCCCTATAGGTTGCCGAGTTGCTGTTGGTGGCCAGGTTGGCGTAATCCTTGCCATCCCATAGCGACCATGGCGGAGTGAGCGTGAGGGATGCCATGAACTCGGAGCCTCGGCGAGGGAACAGTTGGTTGTCGGTACTGATTCGCGACAGCGTAAAGCCGAGATTGATGTTGTTGCAGTTACCGTTGTTGATGATGAAGTACTGCCAGTCGCGCAACATATATCGTTGGTACGACAGCGACATCGACAGCTGGAAATAGTCGTCCGGCCACCTGAGACGTTTGCCCCAGCCTATGGAGAGTCCGAGCATCTTGACATACTTGTCGTCGTCGAGATAGCTCTCGTAGTTGTTGTAATAGTTGTTGTTGTAATTGCTGTAGCCGCCGTAGTAACTGTACATACTGTTCATCCAACTGCTGTTGTAGTAGTTGCTGTTCACGTCAGTCTGCTTCGAATAGAAAGCACTTACGCTGAAGGCATTGGGTCGCTTGCCCCCGAACCACGGTGCGGAGTAGCTGATGCTATATGATTGGTAGTAGGAAGCGTTGGTCTGCGCACTCAAAGACAGCTGTTCTCCGTCGCCTATGGGCATAATTCCACGGTGCATCTTGTTGCGTCCGAAGAGGTTACGCATGGAGAAATTGTTCAGCTTCAGTGCCACACGGCCTATAATACCCGTCTGTCCCCATCCGAAAGACACCTCTACCTGGTCGTTGGACTTCTGTTCAAGGTTCCAGTTGATGTCAACCGTGCCGTCTTCTCCGTTGGGCTTCACATCGGGGCTTACCTTTTCCGGGTCGAAATATCCCATTGAAGCTATTTCGCGTGCCGAACGCATGAGTGCATCTTTTGAAAACAGATCACCGGGCTTTGTTCTTAGTTCGCGCCTCACCACCTCTTCATACAGTCGTGTGTTGCCATAGATGCGCACATTGCTTATATGCGCCTGTGTACCCTCGTAGATGCGCATCTCAAGGTCTATCGAGTCACCAACAATGTTGACCTCTGTGGGCGTGAGCCTATAAAACAGGTAGCCGTTGTTCCAGTAGTAGTTGCCTATGGCATCCTCGTCTTCGGTGAGTCTCTTGTTGAGTTGCTTCTGGTTATACACGTCGCCCTTCTTCATACCGAGCATTGCGCTCAGGTAGTCGGTCGAGGCAACAGTGTTGCCCACCCAGGTTATGTTGCGTATATAGTACTTCTGTCCCTCGTCAACCTTGACGTATATGTTCACGTGCTTGTCATCTACCGTCCATACACTGTCCGTTACGATATACATATCGCGGTATCCAAGCTCGTTATACTTGTCTATCAGGTTCTGTTTGTCCTCCTCATAGCGTTCGCCGGTGAACTTCTTTGACTTCAGGAGCGATGCCAGTTTTCCAGCTTCATGCGTCTTTGCGAATGCACCTTTGCGGAAGAGTCCGCCCTTGATCTTGGCAGTTGTGAGGTTTTTGTTGCCCTCTATGATGATGTGTCTCACCTTCATTTTCGACTTCTTGTCGATGTTCACGTCGAGAATGACGTGGTTGGGGTTGCTCACATCGTCCCTTTGCAGTATCTCGATTTCCGCATTTTTGTAGCCTTTCTCGTCGAAATACTTCTTGGCGAGTATCTTTGCGCGGTCTATCATGTTGGGTGTTATCTGCCCGCCCTTCATTATACCGAGCTTAGCCTCCATGTCTTCGCGCTCCGACTTCTTGAGTCCGTTGTAGTTGATGGTGCTCACGCGGGGTCTGAGGGCGAGGTTCACACACAGGTATATCTTGGAACCGACTATTGAGTCGGCCGTTATCGACACTTTTGAGAACAGTCCGTTGCGCCAGTAACGCTTCACGGCCTCGGTAATGGCGCTTCCCGGTACGGTAATCTCCTGTCCGACAGACAGACCCGACAGTCCTGTGAGTACATAGTCCTCATATCCGTCCACTCCCTTTGAGGTTATTCCGCCGATAACACACGTTCTGGGGGTGCCGGCATACGATATGTCAGGAGCCACTGTCTTGTTTTGGGCTTCGGTCTGTATGCTTACGCACAATGCGGCAGCCGCCATCACAAGAGCCTTTCTTACGGAAAACATCCTTTTGTATGTTTGTTGTCTATCGTTGTTCATTGTCTGTTGTCTTCCACCTGTGCCTCTGTCTTGCCAAAGCGCCGCTGCCTCTTCTGGAAACTGGCTATTGCCGTTTGCAGCTCAGCCTCGCCGAAGTCCGGCCAGTAGGTTTCGCAGAAGTAAAGTTCGGAGTAGGCTATCTGCCACAGCAGGTAGTTTGATATGCGAAGCTCTCCCCCGGTTCTTATGAGCAGGTCGGGGTCGGGCATGAATGCCGTTTCCAAGTGTTCGCTTATACTGTTTTCGGTTATGTCGGCCTCGTCCATGGTGCCAGCCTTTACCTTTGCGGCTATAGTCCTTGCGGCCTTGGCCAGTTCCCACCTTGACGAGTAGCTCAGAGCCACCACCATTGTCATGGCAGTATTGCCCGCAGTGTGCTCTTCGGTTTCCCGGAGCTTGCGTCTCACGTTGTCGGGCAGTCTGTCCATGTCACCTATCACCCTGAAGCGGACGTTGTTCTTCATAAAGATTTCGTCCTCGAGCGATGACAACACCAGCCCCATCAGTGCAGACACCTCATCGGAGGGTCTGTTCCAGTTTTCGGTAGAGAAAGTGTATAGGGTCAGATACTTCACCCCGAGCCTTACACATTCCGCAGTCACCCTCCGCACGGCCTCAACACCGGCCTGGTGGCCGTAGCTGCGCTCCTTGCCTCGCTCGGTTGCCCACCGCCCGTTGCCGTCCATGATGATGGCTATGTGCTGCGGTATGCGTTTCATATCCAAAGGTTCTGTCATATAGTCCTTGTCTGTTTGGCCTGTCAGTCCCTGTCGTTGTGACACGTCCTGCACTTGGCCATGATGTCATACGTGAGCGACACTTGCAGTGTGCTGTAACAGTCGGTGTTCTTAAACAGGCCGCTGCTTTTTATCCCGTAGGGGTCGGCCACACCGTCGAGCTTGTCGCTTCCTGTGAAGTGCATCGCCCACTCTATGCTCAGGTTGAGCCTTGTGGCAACCTTGTACTTCACCCCTATGCCTATGGGCAGGTTCATTGCGAACAGGCTTCCGCTCTCCGGCTTTGCGAAAGTGCCGCCCAGACCTGCCATAACGTATGGTGTCAGTCTTTTGGCTCCCCTGTATTCGCGCCCTGTGCCGTAGGGCCAGAAGTTATATTCGAAGTGCACACCGACATCAACCACCGGGGTGCTGAAGCTGACGGGTGTCGTATTAATTTCCGGATACCATGTCTCCACGTTCTCCGACGACCCTTTCAGTGTTCCAGAGCAGATGTCGAGCGACAAAGCCGTGCGCGGGTTGAAGCGGTACTTGCCCGTTATTGCCCACATGGGCTGCATCTGCCGTGTGAGACTGCCGTTGAAATCGCCCTGATAGGCTATCAGCCCTACTCCAGCTCCCACTTCCGCACGGTATTCCGGGTCGGTCTGCGCCAACGCTCTGCCCCCTCCGGCAACCATGAGTGCCGCCATGAGCAAGAGAACCTTGCCCGCTGTCCTGTGTGGGAGAGCCGTTTTAGCCATCAGCGCATCACTTTTGCCAGCCCATCTTGTTGAGCCGTCCGCGCCACACCTGTCCTGTGCCGCCGCAAACGAGCCAGATATGTCCGTCGTCGCTTACGGCCACTGCCACTGCCGTGGCCGTCTTGTCAAATGCGGAAGGCACGTTGTAGCGGCTGTCACTCTTCCACGTGATGCCACCGTCGGCACTTACGTAGAACGAACCGTATGCCTCCTTGTCGCAAGTGCCTGTGCCGGCTCCGCCAAAGGCCATTAGGTTCTCACCATAGCCAAACACGTTGAGCGACGAGAGGCGGGGCAGAGGGTAGCCGCTGATGTCTTCGGGGCAGAGGAACGTCCACTTGCCCTGCTCCTTTATGCCGGAGCGTTCCACTATCTTGCGCCATACCACGGCCTTGTCCATATACAGACTGTCCCCACGGTTGGTGCTGTGATCGTAACCGGCACGGCTGCCGGCCACAAGTGCATAGTCGGTACTGTCCGAATGGGCAAACGCCACGCAGCATGAGGCCACATCAGCCGTGGGAAGCAGCGTCCTGTCGTCGTCGATGTCGTCGCTTGTCCAGCTGTGGCCGCCGTCTGCCGACACCACAATGCCGCCTGTGCCGTCATAGGCATACAACTCGTCGGTGGTAGCCCCCACGAGGCGCAATCCTTCGGCTCCGGTCACTGTGGTAAAGGCGTTGCCGTCGGTGGTGTATTTCAGACTGTTGTTGTCTATAATGAATAAGGTGTCGCCCTTCAGAGCCGCACTCTGCCATGCGTCAGCGGCCAATGCAATATCGGTTCTCGCCCATGTACTGCCGTCAGCGGTCGAACAGACTATGGTCTGCTGCCCGTCTGTTCCGAGCACCACCATCTTTCCGCCCACCGTAAAGGCTTTCATGCCCGTCAGTGCGGCCAGTGCTGCATTGTCGGGCAATCTGTCCCAGTGGAAAGAGTCGGCATATTCCTTGTGGACGTTCACCTCTATGGTGTAGGTGCGCATATATGCGCCGTCGGAAGAATAGACATACACAGTGCGTGGCGTGGTGAAATCGGTCGAGTCGGTGGTGAGCAGCAGCTTTATCGAGTCGCTTCCCACGGCCTTGATGGCGGCTATGCCGTTGTTCTTCGACGTGTAGCTGCACAGCAGTTTCGAGGCATCGGTGCCCACGGGCAGCGAGTCGGTGTTGCTTATGCGCCCTGTGCTCTGGTCAATGTCGAACATATACGCGCTCATGCCCGTGTTTGTTGTCATGTAAGTGGAGTCTTCGCCCGTCGAAGAGGTGGTATGGCGGTATATGTTGGCCGTCGTTATCTGAAAAGCGGTTATGGCAGCGTCACTGTACAGCACGGTTTCCTCGTTGTCGTCGTTGAGACACGATGCCAAAAGGAGCAGTGCCGAAAACAGCAGCCCCAAAGAACCGAGGTTTCTCTTCATCTAAATGATATTTTTTAGCTGCAAATTTAATCACAATTCCGCAAACCACGACACATTTCCCTTGTTTATTAACCAAAATACACTTTCCCCCACATCGTTTTAAGGCTTATTTCCCATTGCCGTCCGCACGGCCTGACAGCAGCCGCTGCGGCGGCGGAAACGTTAAAGGCGGCGGTTCGTATGTGCGCAGTATGGCGTTCGAACGTGACAAGAACACAGTCGGGCTGCGGGAAGTGTGGGGAGAAGTCCCCTATAGCCTTATGTGCGGCATCTTCGAAGCCAGTGTTTTACCCATGCCATAACGCCCCATGTTCCGCTAACGCCCCATCTCAGTAACCCCATGTGGAGCGAAACGGAACATGGGGTGCATACATCTGTGGAGGAACATCGGCTTCGAAGATGCCGCACTTAGGAAGTCGGGGCGGCAGATGCGCAG
>CAVHML010000060.1:0-12519 GCA_963636905.1 bacterium | reverse complement strand
AGGAGGCATACGAGAAGACGATAGCCACAAAACAGGTGACATTCTACAGTCGCTCACGCAAATGCCTGTGGACAAAGGGCGAAACGTCGGGCAACTATCTTGACCTCGTGTCGATAAAGTGCGACTGCGACAACGACACGCTACTCGTGCAGGCACATCCGCACGGCCCAACATGCCACACCGGAACAGACACTTGCTGGGGCGAGAAGAACGAAGCCAACCCTCTGCTGTTTCTGACCGAACTGCAAGACTTCATCAACAAGCGCCACGAGGAAATGCCCGAGGGCAGCTACACCACCTCGCTATTCAAAGACGGACTCAACAGAATGGCGCAAAAGGTTGGCGAAGAGGCTCTGGAGGCCGTCATAGAGGCCGTAAACGGCACCAACGAACGGCTCGTTTACGAAGGTGCCGATATGCTCTACCACCTGATTGTATTGCTCACGTCAAAGGGCATGCGTATAGAAGAACTCGCAAAGGAGCTGCAAGTACGCCACGACCCCAACTGGCACAAGCACTAAAACCATCAAAACTTCCACCTTACAGCCATGCTCATAGACTACAGAAAGGCCAAGATACTGCAACAAGACGGCAAACTGATATTGGACAACATCGACTTCCACGTTGACGAAGGCGAGTTTGTATATATCATCGGACGTGTCGGCTCCGGCAAAAGCACCCTGCTGAAGACCATATACCTGGAGATTGACATAGACGAAGCCGAAACTGCCACGGTTCTCGACACCGACATTATCGGACTGAAGCGCAAACACGTACCTGCTCTGCGTCGCCAAATAGGCACTATATTCCAAGACTTCCAACTCCTAAGCGACCGCACGGTTTACAAGAACCTAAGGTTTGTGCTCAAAGCCACAGGTTGGAAAGACAAGAACGACATTGACAAACGAATAGCGGAAGTGCTCACAGACGTGGGTATGGCCGACATGGCCGACAAGATGCCGCACGAGTTGTCGGGCGGAGAGCAGCAACGCATAGCCATAGCACGCGCCATTCTGAACAGTCCCAAGCTGATTGTGGCCGACGAACCCACAGGAAATCTTGACCCGGAGACGGCGGAAAACATTATCAAACTGTTGCGCGACATTTCGCAGACAGGCACTTCTGTCATAATGACCACCCACAACATACCGCTATTGGACAAGTATCCCGGCATCGTTTACCGTTGCCACGACGGCCACTTGGAGGAAACCACAAGCGATTTCAACAAGTTGTCCTTGCCCGACAACGAAACCAATGAGGCCGACAGCCCCGCAAAGCCGCAAGAAGAGCAAAACTACGGCACGAGGGAAGACCTCTCCGTATGAAATGCAATCCGGCATAACAACTGAAAGACAAACTGGAACAACAACACGAAAAGCAGATATATTATGAAAGTAATGAAATTCGGAGGGACATCCGTAGGCACTCCTGCACGGATGAAAGACGTGACAAAACTGGTTACATCGTCAGGCGAACCCGTCTTTGTGGTACTCTCAGCCATGTCTGGCACAACCAACTCACTCGTGGAAATATCCGACTATCTATACAAGAAGAATCCCGATGGTGCCAACGAGGTGATAAACAAGCTCGAAAGCAAGTATATCGGCCACACCAACGAACTGTATTCCACCGAGGAATGGCGCAAGAAGACACAGGATTTCCTCCGCGAAGAGTTTGCATACCTGCGCACTTTCACCAAGGAACTCTTCACGAGTTTTGAGGAAAAGAGCATAGTTGCACAAGGCGAGATAATGAGTACCAACATGGTGGTCAACTATATGAAGGAACAGGGCATCAAGGCCACACTACTGTCAGCACTCGATTTCATGCGTACAGACAAGAACGGCGAACCTGACCCGGCATATATCAAGGAAAAACTGACCGCCATACTCAAAGAAAACGAAGGTCAGCAAGTCTATATCACACAAGGTTTCATCTGCCGCAACGCCTATGGGGAGATTGACAATCTGCAACGTGGAGGAAGCGACTATACAGCATCGCTCATCGGAGCAGCCATCAATGCCGAGGAGATACAGATTTGGACCGACATAGACGGTATGCACAACAACGACCCGCGTGTGGTTGACAAGACCAAACCCGTACACCAGCTGCACTTCGAGGAGGCTGCCGAGCTGGCCTACTTCGGTGCCAAGATACTTCACCCCACCTGTATCCAGCCGGCTAAGTATGCTGGTATACCCGTAAGGTTGCTCAACACAATGGAGCCGGAGGCCGAGGGAACAACCATAAGCAACGCCACGGAGCGCGGAAAGATAAAGGCCGTAGCCGCAAAAGACAACATCACGGCCATAAAAATCAAGAGTAGCCGGATGCTCCTCGCAACGGGTTTCCTCAGAAAAGTGTTCGAGATATTCGAAAGCTATCAGACTTCCATCGATATGGTTTGCACATCGGAGGTAGGAGTGTCAATGAGTATTGACAACAATTCGCACCTTGACGATATCGTGGCGGAACTGAAAAAGTATGGAACCGTAACGGTTGACAACGACATGTGCATCATCTGTGTTGTCGGCGACCTCGACTGGAGCAACGTGGGCTTCGAGACACTCGCTTCGGAAGCCATGAAAGACATTCCCGTCAGGATGATTTCATACGGCGGCTCCAACTACAACATCTCGTTTCTCATAAAGAAAGACGACAAGAAGAGGGCGTTGCAAAGTCTTAGCGACACGCTTTTCAACCGATAGACCGTCTTGCAGCTATGGCCAAGTCTCAGTCAGGGGCTTGGCCAACCGCTTTTCCCCAACACGGATATCGTATTTCCCGTCACGGATATACGGCAAACAAAAGAACGAACAACAACAATCACAATACAAAAACACGATGAAAGGGAATTTTCCTGTTGACCAATTCCAGTCAATACCCACCCCATTCTACTATTATGACACAGACTTGCTCCGTGCAACCCTGCGTGCCATCAACGACGAAACGGCCAAACATGAAGGTTTTAATGTACACTATGCCATAAAGGCCAATGCCAACAAGAACATTCTGCGCACCATCCGTGAGGCCGGACTTGGCGCAGACTGCGTGAGCGGAGGCGAGATTGAGGCTGCACTCACTACTGGTTTCCCTTCCTCGGGCATCGTCTTTGCCGGCGTGGGCAAGGCCGACTGGGAGATAAACCTCGCCCTTGACAACGATATTGCCTGCTTCAATGTGGAGAGTGCTGCCGAATTGGCTGTGATAAACGAACTGGCTGAAAAGAAAGGAAAGACGGCACGAGTGGCCTTACGCATAAATCCTAACATCGGAGCGCATACTCATGCAAACATAACCACCGGTCTTGCTGAAAACAAGTTCGGCATAGCCATGCGCGACATGGAGCCTTTGATAGAAGAAATCAGCCGAATGGCCAACGTGGAGTTCAAGGGACTGCACTTCCACATAGGCTCCCAAATACTCGACATGACCGATTTCGAGGCTTTGTGCAACAGAATAAACGAGCTGCAGAACCGTCTGGACAGCCAGCGCATACGGGTGGAGAGCATAAACGTGGGCGGCGGCCTTGGCATAGACTACGAGCACCCGAACAGGATGCCCATTCCCGACTTCAAATCCTACTTCGACACCTACGCAAAGCACTTGCGTCTGCGTCCCGGACAGCAGCTCCACTTCGAACTGGGCAGGGCTGTAGTAGGCCAGTGCGGTTCGTTAATCGCGCGTACATTATATATTAAGCAGGGCGAAACCAAGCAATTCGCCATCATAGATGCCGGTATGACCGACCTGATACGTCCCGCTCTCTATCAGGCTTACCACAAAATAGAGAACATCTCGAGCGACAAACCCACGGAAACCTACGATGTGGTAGGTCCGATATGCGAGTCGAGCGACGTGTTTGCCAAACATATAGAACTCAACGCCACCTCGCGCGGCGACCTGATAGCCATCCGTTCGGCCGGAGCCTACGGCGAAATAATGGCATCTCAATACAACTGCCGACGGATGCCAAAGGGTTACACGAGCGACGAGACGGGAGCCGGCGGACAGCGGTAGTCCTCCATAGCGGCAAAGAGCCGTCCCGGAGCTGTCTCTGCCACGGCTTTGCGGCTGCATCTGCCGCTTTCCAGCCACAGTCCGGCCTACAAGAACCAACCTAATATGCAAACGGCATGATCAAGGTACTGCATTTCTTCCCGAAAGACAACAGGACGGTTGCACAGTATGTGGAAACTCTGTGCAACGCCATGGGAAGTTATGCAGACGTTCATGCCTCCTGCGAACTCAAAGACTTCATCAACAAGCTGCGCGACAAGCGTCCCGACATAGTGCATCTGCACGGGTGCTGGCGCATGGCTAACTGGGTTGCGGCACGCAAGGCCGCAGTCCACGGGGCGCGCATTGTGCTCTCGCCGCACGGAGGGCTTGAACCTTGGGTGGTCAGGCAGCACTATTGGAGCAGGAAACTGCCGCAACTAACACTCTATCAGCGGCGTATTGTCAGGCGTGCAGCAGCCGTCATCGTGATGGGGCGCATGGAGAAAGGGTGTCTGGAGCGGCTGGACTACACCCACAAGATAGAGACTGTACTCAACTCGCTCGTCACCTGCGCACTGACCGACGGCCAGATGGCTGCCGCAACCCTTGCAGTTTACCGCAAAGTGCTGGACAGCAACGTCTGGCCGCTGATGGCCGAGGAGACGAAAGTGGCCACAAGGGCGCTGATAAAGGCCGGGATTACAGGCGACGCCCGCTGGCTTGACAACGATGAGGCGGTCTCTGTCCACAGCCTTGCGGCGGACGAGCGGCGCAAAGTGGCGCTTTACGCATACCAAGAGGGCGTTTTAGACACCGTAACCCGTGGCTTTACGGTGACAGAATGCCCGCTTCCCGAAACCGACCCGGCCACCGTCCCCCACTATCCGAACAGTTCAGGCACGGCGGACAGCCTCGTGGCGCAGGACGGAGGGGACATCAACGCCAGAATTGTGGCCGCATTGAGAAGCGCGCGCAAGCTGTACAGAACCGGCAAACTCTCCGTTCGTCACGTCGTGGAGCTTGACCTGCTCCTGCGAAGCGGCGAGACAGCCGAAGACACCGTGGCTGAAACGCTGCGCGAAAAGCGTCTCCTGCCGTTCGCAGGCAGGATGATGGCCGCCATGAACCGCCTCACCGGTCTGGCCGAAGGACTGATGCCCGTAGCCATGAGGGACGGGCGCAGAGCCGAAAACATCATAAAACGAATAACCCAAAAGCCTTAAAGCATGATACCAAAGACTGTTTCAAATAAGGAGATTAACCTACATTACCTTGAGTTATTGTCGCAATCGTTTCCTACAATAGCCGATGCGAGCACGGAGATAATCAATCTGGAAGCCATACTCAACCTCCCCAAAGGCACAGAACACTTCCTTGCCGACCTCCACGGCGAGAGCGAGGCGTTCCAGCACGTGCTGAAGAACGCTTCGGGCAACATAAAGCGCAAGGTCAACGAACTGTTCGGCAACAGTATGCGCGAGTCCGAGAAGAAGGAACTGTGCACCCTGATATACTATCCCGAACAGAAACTGGAGCTGGTCAAGGCTTCCGAGCCTGAACTGGACGACTGGTACCACATCACAATACACCAGCTTGTGCGCGTGTGCCGTGACGTCAGCAGCAAGTACACGCGCTCCAAGGTGCGCAAATCCTTGCCTTCAGACTTCAGTTACATCATAGAAGAACTGCTCCACGAGCGTGACGATGATACCGACAAGGCAGCCTACGTCAACGTAATCGTGGACACCATCATTACCACAGGCCGTGCCGACGACTTCATAGCCGTGCTCTGCAACGTGATACAGCGGCTTGCCATCGACCAACTGCACATCCTCGGCGACATATACGACCGTGGTCCGGGTGCCCACAAGATAATGGACACAATGATGGAGTACCACAAATGGGACATACAGTGGGGCAACCACGACATTCTCTGGATGGGTGCGTGCGCCGGCAACGACGCCTGCATCTGCAATGTGCTGCGCCTATCGCTCCGCTACGCCAATCTCGGTACGCTCGAAGAGGGCTATGGCATCAACCTCGTGCCGCTTGCCACGTTTGCCATGGACACCTACGCTGACGACCCATGCACCGAGTTTATGCCGAAGATACTGAAAGACTCCACTCTCGACGACAAGACCAAACGGCTGATAGCCATGATGCACAAGGCCATAACCGTATTGCAGTTCAAGGTGGAGGCACGGCTGTTCAGAAAGCACCCCTCGTGGGGCATGGAGGGGCGTTGCCTGTTCGACAATATCGACTACAAGCGTGGTGTATGCACCATCGGCGGCAACGGAGGCAAGGAATATAGTATGCTGAGCAACAACTTCCCCACCATAGATCCCGCAGACCCCAATCGTCTCACGCCCGAAGAGGAACTGCTGATGGAGCGTCTGCACCACTCCTTTACCGTATGCGAAAAACTGCGCCGCCACATCCGCACCCTCCTGAGCCACGGTTGCATGTACGCTATATACAACAGCAACCTGCTCTTCCACGCGTCCATACCGCTCAACGACGACGGTTCGCTCAAGGAAGTGGAGCTTGCGCCCGGACAAAGATATAGTGGCAAGGAGCTAATGCACCGGACGGGGATGCTCATACGTTCGGCCTTCACCGACGACACGCCCTGCGACGAGAAGCAATATGCCATAGACTACTTCCTCTACCTGTGGTGCGGCAAGGACAGCCCGCTGTTCGACAAGTCAAAGATGGCCACATTCGAGCGTTATTTCCTGTCCGATAAGGATACATACGCCGAGGAAAAGGGCAACTACTTCAAGCTCCGCGACTCCGAAGAGGTGTGCGACAGAATACTCGACGCCTTCGGAGTGACCGGCAACAACCGCCACATAATCAACGGCCACGTGCCCGTGCATGCCGGGAGCGGCGAAAACCCGATAAAAGCCAACGGCAAACTGATGGTAATCGACGGAGGTTTCAGCGAAGCCTACCACAAGGAGACTGGCATAGCCGGCTATACGCTCGTATATCACAGCCGCGGCTTCCAGCTCGTGCAGCACGAACCGTTCACCAGCACAGCCGATGCCATACAGCAAGGCACAGACATCAAGAGCACTTTCCAGATAGTGGAGATGTCCAAACACCGTATGCTCGTGGCCGATACCGACAAGGGCGAAGAGCTGCGCGCCCAGATTATCGACCTCAAGCAGCTGCTCCACGCCTACCGCCACGGCACTATCAAGGAGAAAACGTCAAGGCGGTAGCCCCCATCCCGCCCTACACTCTGCACCCACAGGCCACAGACTTCACACACAGAAGCCACATTCGCCGCACATAGAGACAACAGACTCCACAAGCAGAAACCATGCGCTCCGCACACAGAGACCATATACTCCGTGTGCGGAGCTTTTTTGTAACGACAAAAACAAGCGGTATGGAAGCCCGACAGCAGCATTGCGGACGCTAACCAGCACGTTCAGCCCAGTACTTTGTGGCAAAGTGCTGACTTAAATGCCACACTTACGAGTGCCAAATGCCACACTTACGAGTGCCAAATGCCACACTTACGGATGCTAAATGCCACACCTACGAGTGCTAAATGCCATACTTACGGATGCTAAATGCCACATCTAAGGTATGTTCGTCAAGGCAGGTTCTCCCATTGTCCCCACTGGCAATTCTGGTCGCCCCACGATTTCACATCTTCATTGGACTGTCAAACACAAGCGTAAAGCTGTCAACGCAAAGGTTCTTTTGGACTATTTTATACTGCACATACAATCACAAAATTTCGGTGTCAGGGCATAAACCGCACAAAAAGATTTCGGTGACAGGAAATAAATCGCACAAAAAGATTTTGGTGACAGGGAATTTCCAAGTAACTTTGCAATCAAAAAAAAGGAATTGTGCAATTTTGCACTCATAAAAGTTTCTTCTTGAAATGTTGGCACTATGTTTATCAGCACTTGCAAAGTTGCATTTTTCGAGAAACTGTTATATTTTCGGCACTTTTTCAGGTGTGGAAAACTTTAGATGACTAAATATGTGTTTTATGAAGAATATCAGAATTATTGCCATGGGCGGTGTCATGCTGCTGTCTGGTGTATGCGACGTACAGGCGCAGGGATTTTTCGGTAAGTTGAAGAACGTTGGCGAGAAAATCGTCAACCAGGCGAAAACGAAAAGCAGCGGAACGAAAAGCAGCGGGCAGAGTGCACGCAGCAAACGCCTTGAAAAACAGGTCAACGCCATGGTGGGGGCGCGCAACAACCGTAATGTAGAGGACGAGGCGCCTACCGTGCGCCTGCCGGAGCAGCATACGGCACTCCTCGACCCGTTGGGGTATGATGTTGATGCCAGTCATGGCAGGCTGTCGCAGAAGCAGCCGCAGGTGCCGCCGGCAAAGGCTTCTGACCAAGTAAACTGGGTATCCCGGCAGCCTTGTTTGGAGTTGGACAATGCAAGCCTGGTGGCGGAGTACGAAGCTCTGAAAAAGGCGAAAGCCAGTGGCAAGATAGACTTTCACCTATCGCCCGCAAAGTCGTATTTCAACAATATCTGGAGTGAGGTGCTTGATCGCATTGATGCTCTCATAAACCTGGTTGAGGTTATAGAGGAGGCGAAAAGTGAGTATAAATTAAAGCTGGGGGACGAAACTTACAACTGGGTTATCCATTTGATACACAACGAGTTAGTCAAAGTCCTTGATGGCGGTGGTTACAAACGGGCGGTACGTTCGTCCCTGGAACCTCTCTTCACCGAGCCGGGTTGTTTTGGCGAAAAAAGGCGCTTTGACAATACAAAGAAATACTTCGAGGAGCACGGCGGACTGAAGACGGCGCACAGCGTGAAATGGACGCATTGGGACCCGATGCCAAACAAGGCGCAGGCAAAGACTTCCTCGGAAGGACAGACGGCCACCGTCGTAAACTCCGGCAAAACGGGGGCTACTGTCGATATAGACGGCGTGAGGTACGTCATACACGTCAATCAGGGCAGGGCTATAGTGCGAACGAGTTTCAAGACGGCCGTGCAGGGCAAGGACATCGTAATACCTGATAAGTTGGAGCACAACGGCGTGATGTATCCCGTAAAGGAGATAGTTGGCTGTGCCTTTGAAAATGCCGAAATACGTTCCGTCAAGCTGCCATCGACGCTAGTGACGATAGGCCATAAGGCCTTCCGCGGCTGCAACATGACGGAGCTGGTCATTCCGGCATCGGTAAAGGTGGTTGAAGGGTCGGCGTTTCTGCAATGCCCGAACCTGACGAAGGTGGTCTTCCAGGCGCAGAGCATGAAGCAGATAGACGGATGTTTCGCAATGTGTCCCAAGCTGCAGAGCGTCACTTTCCCGGCGTCGCTCCAGAAGGACATGACTTTCAATATGTTCAAGGGATGTACGTCGCTCTCCAACGTGGTGTTGCCAAAGAATTTGCGCACCATACCCAAGGGGATGTTCGAGGGCTGCAAGAGCCTGAAGACGCTGAATGTGCCAAGCACGGTGACGAAGGTGGAAGCCGGAGCGTTCTCGGGCAGCGGAGTGATGTCGCTTTATCTGCCTAACCTGCAGGAGGCGGAACCCGAAGCGTTCTACGGCTGTATGGCTATGAAGAGCCTGACAGTGGGTAAGGCCATGATGGAAAAGTTCAAGGCGAATAATTATGAGCTTTATGTGGACTGTTTCGGCAACAACAATCCTACCTTCAACATCAGAGTGACGAACGGAAAACTCTCTATACCAAGTAGTGTTAAGGTAGCACAATAACAACACAAAACGAAAAACCTGCGATATGTTCAGTAAAGAGACCTACGCCGGCCGTCGCGCAGAGCTGAAAAAGCTCGTAAAGAACGGCATTATAATACTGTTCGGAAACAATGAATCGCCGGCCAACTGCCCGGCCAACGGTTACCATCCGTTCCGTCAGGACTCCACATTCACATACTATTTCGGTCTCAAGCAGGGCGGTCTCGTGGGCGTAATCGACCTTGACGAGGACAGGGAGACGCTCTTTGGCGATGACATAGACATCGAAGACATCGTGTGGTTCGGCGCAGTTGACAGCGTAAACGATATGGCTGCATCCGTGGGAGTGGCCAATTCCGCACCGGTAAAGGAGCTGAAACGTGTGTGCGATGCAGCCGTTGGCGGCCACAGACAGATACACTTTCTGCCGCCATACCGCCACGACACGATGATAACCATAATGGACCTGCTCGGCATACACCCAAGCAAGCAGCGCGAAGCCGCCTCGCTGGAGCTGATAAAGGCCGTGGTGAAGATGCGCTCCACCAAGGAAAAGCAGGAAATAGAGGCCATCGACCGTGCCTGTGACGCCGGTTACGAGATGCACACCACCGCCATGCGCCTGACCAAGGCCGGGGTGACGGAGCACTTCATCGGCGGAAAGGTGGACGGAGTGGCCAACTCACTGTCGCTGATGGTGAGCTTCCCGACCATATTCACCCAACACGGCGAGATAATGCACGGCTGTCCGAGTGACGCAACGCTTGAGAACGGACGGCTTGCCCTGTGCGATGCGGGGTGCGAACTGGACGACTACTGTTCCGACAACACCCGTACCTACCCCGTAAGCGGCAAGTTCTCGCAGCGGCAGCTTGAGATATACAGCATAGTCGAGGCTTGCCACGACCTCGCCCTAAAGGTTGCCAAGCCCGGAGTGCGCTGGTATGACGTTCACATGGACGTTTGCCGGCTGATGACCGACCGTCTGAAGGAACTGGGACTGATGAAAGGCGACACTGAAGAGGCCGTCAGGGCCGGAGCACACGCCATGTTCCTGCCCCACGGACTGGGACACATGATGGGTATGGACGCACACGACATGGAAAGTCTCGGCCAGATTTACGTGGGGTTTGACGAAGAGACGCGCCCGTCCAGCCAGTTCGGCACCAACTGTCTGCGCATGGGGCGGCGACTGGAGGAGGGTTTCGTGGTGACAGACGAACCGGGCATATACTTCATCCCGGCACTCATAGACGACTGGAGGGCTTCCGGCCACTGCAAGGAGTTCCTCAACTTCGACAAACTCGAAACCTACAAGGACTTCGGAGGCATACGCATAGAGGACGACCTGCTCATCACCAAGGGCGGATGCCGCTTCCTCGGCAACAAACGCATACCGTATCACCCCAAAGACGTGGAAGACTTCATGGCAAGCAACTGAAACAAAGGCAAAAACAATACTATCAAATAAACAAAAATGAACAGACTAACAGTTTTATCCCTTGCGGTTATGGCGGCCATGACGGCCAGTGCCGCAGAAAAGAAGGACTCGGTGAACAAGAACAAGCCCGTGTTCACGACCGTAAAGGCAAACCCCATCACCAGCATCAAGGACCAAAACCGCAGCGGAACGTGCTGGGACTACTCCACACTGTCGTTCTTTGAGAGCGAAATACTGAAGAAGACGGGCAAGACATACGACCTCTGCGAGGCTTTCGTAGCCAACAAGACTTATATGGACCGCGCCGTTATGGCCGTCAGGATGCACGGTGACGTGTCGTTCTCGCAGGGCGGCGCAGCCGAAGACCCCCTCTATTGTCTGAAGAACTACGGCATCTGCCCCGAAGAGGCCATGCCCGCAGCCGGCAAACTGCAGGGAGATTCGCTCAACAACTTCAACGAGTTTTTCGCCGTTATGACCCCTTACGTGGAGGCAATAGCCAAGGGCGACCACAAAAAGCTGTCCCCTGCATGGAAGAACGGTCTGCAGGGCATACTTGACGCTTACCTCGGCAAGTGCCCGGAGAGCTTCACTTATGAAGGAAAGACCTATACACCGAAGAGCTTTGCGGCCAGTCTCGGACTCGATTTCGACGACTACGTGAGCATAACCAGCTTCACCCACCGTCCTTTCTGGAAGCCTTTCGCAGTGGAAGTGCAGGACAACTGGCGCCAAGGACTTAGCTATAACGTACCGATGGACGACATGATGCGCATCATAGACAATGCGGTTAACGAAGGCTACACGGTCATGTGGGGCGGCGATGTGTCGGAGGAAGGCTTCACAAGAAAGGGACTTGGCATTGCCTACGACACCAAGAAGGTGCAGGGACTGGCCGGAAGCGACGCCGCACGATGGCTGAAACTGACCAAAAGCGAGAAGACCGAGAAGTTTGACTCGCTCGGTGTCAATGCGCCGGAGATAGTTCCGACACAGGAAATGCGTCAGGAGGCCTATGACAACTGGGAGACTACCGACGACCACGGCATGCATCTCTACGGCATAGCCAAGGACCAGAACGGCAAAGAGTACTATATGGTGAAGAACTCCTGGGGAGAATACGGTGACTACAAAGGCACATGGTATATGACAAAGGCGTTCATAGCCTACAAGACCATGGACTTTATGGTCAACAAAAACGCCATTCCCAAGGACATACGCAAGAAGTTGGGCATATAAACGCCTTGGCAAAGCGGTAAAACCGCATGATGCACAAAGCATAACGGGAGGAAAGCGAAACGGTTTTCCGCCCGTTTTTTCTTGCTAACGGTTACACTTGACCACAAAAAACCATACACTTGTCTTT
>CAVHML010000059.1:0-12723 GCA_963636905.1 bacterium | reverse complement strand
GGACAACATCGGTGAAAAGGGTGATAGTCTCGCCAATTCTTGCTAACTTTGCATACATAAAATAAAGTTATGAAAATAATAAGGTGGGGGTTCATCGGGTGCGGAGAGGTCACTGAGAAGAAGAGCGGACCCGCTTTTTCGGAGGTGGAAGGCTCTGTGGTTGAGGCCGTGATGAGCCGCAACGAGGCCAAGGCGCGCAGTTATGCCGAGCGTCACGGCATCGGCAAGTGGTACACCGACCCTCAGGAACTGATTGACGACCCGGACGTGAACGCCATATACATAGCCACGCCCCCGTCGAGCCACGCCACGTTTGCCATAATGGCCATGAAAGCCGGCAAACCCGTGTATGTGGAAAAACCTCTGGCGGCCTCTTACGAGGACTGTACGCGCATTAACCGGGTGAGCGAGGCCACAAAAGTGCCGTGTTTTGTGGCCTATTACCGCCGCTATCTGCCGTACTTCCAGAAGGTAAAGGGCATAATTGACAGCGGAACCATAGGCAAGGTAATCAATGTGCAGGTGCGTTTCGCAGTGCCGCCGCGCGATTTGGACTACCAACGTGCCGAGAACCTGCCGTGGAGGTTGCAGCCGGACATAGCCGGAGGGGGCTATTTCTACGATTTGGCGCCCCACCAGCTCGACCTGTTGCAGCATTTCTTCGGCGTAATAGTCGAGGCCGACGGAATATGCGCCAACCGTGGCGGACTGTATAAGGCGGAGGACACCGTGAGTGCGTGCTTCCGCTTCGACAACGGGTTGCCCGGCAGTGGCTCGTGGTGCTTTGTGGCCTACGAATCTGCGCGTGAGGACCGCATAGAGGTGATAGGCGACAGGGGTCAGGTGGGCTTTTCGGTGTTCAACTACGACCCCATACTGCTCCATACCGTCGATGGAGTGCAGCGGATAGAGGTGCCCAATCCGCCGTATGTGCAGTTTCCGCTCATAAAGAACGTCATCGAGCACTTGCAGGGGCAGGGCGTGTGTACGTGTACCAGCGTGTCGGCCACGCCGGTCAACTGGGCTATGGATCAGATATTGGGCAAATCCTGACATGAAGCAGTGGCTCTTTACCGTTATGGCGGTGTTTGCGGCACTCGCGTCAGTGCCTGTGGCAGCACGCAGCGGCGGCAGTGGCGGCGGCCTTGGCTTTATACAGAAGGTGGTAAGGGGCTTCAGCGAAGTCGATACCAACTACATTGAGCCGCAGCACTACAACTTTACGGTGATGATGCAGGGCACTGTCAACTACGATATGTTCCGTCTGAAGAGCCATTCCGGCCAGAGCGTGACGTTCGCCCCCGACATTATAATGAAAGTGGGGCCGTATATAGGCTGGAGGTGGTTCTTTCTCGGCTACACATTCGACCTGAAACACCTGTCATTCGGTTCGGACAGCAAGAAGCAGGAGATAGCTTTCAGCGTGTACAGCTCGAAGATAGGCGTGGATCTGTTCTATCGCCGCACCGGAAGCGACTACAAGATACGCAGTGTGTATATGGGCAATGGAGCGGAAACGGGCGCACTGGAAGGCAAACCCTTTGACGGAGTGAACGTAGGCATAACGGGCGTGAACCTCTACTACATCTTTAACCACAAGCGTTTCTCCTATCCGGCAGCCTTTTCCCAAAGCACTTGCCAGAAGAGAAGCTGCGGTTCGTGGATGGCGGGCGTGGGATATACGCACAACAGTATAAACCTTGACTACGAGAAGTTGAAGAATGTGGTAGCCGAAAACACCGTTCCGGGGACGGCATTGCCCGACAGCGGCTTCAATTTCAGCGGAGTGGAGTTTCAGAATGTCAACGTCTCGTGCGGCTATGCCTACAACTGGGTGTTCGCAAAGAACTGGCTGGCCTGCGCAAGCGGTTCGGTGGCATTGGCCTACAAGCACTCCAAGGGTGAGGCAGAGGGCGGCGGACTGTATGGATTCAAGCTGGATAACGTCAATGTGGACGGCATCGGACGCTTCGCAGTGGTGTATAACAACACCCGGTGGTATGCGGGTGCGAGTGCCATACTGCACACCAACAACTACCGGAAGGATCGTTTCGCCACAAGCAACGTGTATGGCAGCATAAACGTATATATGGGTTACAACTTCGGACTGAAGTCTAAATACAGAAAAAAGGAATGAGAACCATGTTGGTAACAGCACTTCTGTTCCTGCTCACATGGGCGGATGCAGGTGCCAGACAGTGGCAGGGCAACCGGGCAGACAGCGTGTTTGTGACCAAAATCCTTGCTGATGCCAGTCGCGAAAAGGCCATCGGCAATGTGCGACTGTACTTCGCGCGCAAGTTTCTCGGCCGTCCCTATGTGGCGCATACGCTGGAGGTGGGCGACGACCGCAGCCTTGTGGTCAATACACGGCAACTTGACTGCACCACACTGGTGGAGAACGTCGTGGCACTGACGCTGTGTTTCAACGAGAAGCGGCTGACTTTCGGCGACTATCTCACCTATTTGGAGCAACTAAGGTATCGCAACGGTACGGCAAACGGCTATGTCAGCCGCATCCACTACTTCACGGACTGGATAGAATGCAACACAAAGCGAGGCTTGGTGAGCGAGGTTCAGGACAGCAACCCGCCGTTCTCGGCTGTGCAGACGGTCAAGGTGAACTATATGAGCACGCATCCTAATGCCTACAAAGCCTTGCGCGAGCATCCCGAATATGTGTCTGCAATAAGCAAAACCGAACGCGCCATCACGGGAAAGACATATAGGTATATACCCAAAAGCAGCATACAGAACACCAAACTGCTGCGCCAGACGGTTCACGACGGCGACATTATCGCCATCACAAGCGGCAAGTCGGGACTCGACATCGCCCACCTTGGCTTTGCCGTGTGGCGCAGTGACGGTCTGCATCTGCTCAATGCGTCGAAGATACACGGCAAGGTTGTTGACGAGCCGATGACGCTTCGCCAGTACTTGATGCGGCATAAGAGCCACACTGGTATAAGACTGGTAAGGATAAAGGCAACGAAATAGACAACAAGAACCGAGGGTGCTGACAACAGAAACCAAGGGAACAAACAACAAAAACAAAAAGGATAAAATTATGGAACTACCCGATTTTATGAGCTATTCAGGCAAGTTCACTGCCAAAGACTTTACGGAAAAGATAGCCAAGATAGCCAAGCGTGCCGGCGCAAAGCTGGTTTACGCTGCGCTAATCCTTTTCTACACCTTGCAGAGCGACAAGGTTTCAAAGACCGACAAGGCCATTATCATCGGTGCACTGGGCTATATGATAAGCCCACTCGACGTGATACCTGACGCAATCCCCATTGCGGGACTGACAGACGACCTTGCCGTGCTCGTCTTTGTGCTGCGTAAGGTGTGGGGAAGCGTCGAGCCGGATGTGAAAACCAAGGCGGAGGAACGCTTGAAGAAGTGGTTTGACGAGGACGAAATAGCCGAGATAAACGAGCTGTTCACCGAGGATAAGGTGGGGAAAGACTGACTTTACAAGTCGCAGTCGCCGCTTTCCTGCTCCTTTTCGCGCAGTCTTGCCTCCTTAACCCGTTGTCTGTGGGCTTCAGCCTTGGCCTTTGCCTTGGCTGCGGCCTCGCTTTTCTCCGCCTCTTCGGGTGGTATGCGCATTGTTTCGGCCTTGTTTATCAGGTCTTTCACAACCTCTCCGCCCACGATAAGCCCGGCTGCGGCCGGCACAAAGGCGTTGCTTGCCGGAATGTTGCGGCGGTCGGTACACTTGCGCATGTCCTTATTGGGACAGATGCAATGAAACCTGCAACTGATGGATGCGTCGTCGAACGGACGCAGAGGTGCTTCTTCGCTGTAAACAACCTTCAGCTTCCTGATGCCAAGTTCCTTCATTTTCTTTCTCATTACCTTGGCCAGTGGGTCCATCTTGGTCTTTGATATATCGCAAACCTTGAACGCGGTCGCGTCAAGCTTGTTTGCGGCTCCCATACAGCTTATGATTGGTATGCCCAACCGATAGCACCGCTTGGCCAGCTCCACCTTTGCCGATACGGTATCGATGCAGTCAACCACATAATCATATACCGACAGGTCTATCTCGTCGGCGTTCGTCGGAAGGTAGAACATCCGGTACTTGTTGACAATGCACCGTGGATTAATCTCGTGTATGCGCTTTTCGGCCACGTCAACCTTGTGTTGGCCAACGGTAGTGGTCAGAGCAAATATCTGGCGGTTCACGTTGGTGAGGCAAACGCGGTCGTCGTCAAACAAATCAAGTTCGCCTACGCCGCTGCGGACAAGCACTTCCACGGCGTAGCCGCCCACGCCGCCCACGCCAAACACCGCCACGCGGCTTCCCTCCAATGTGTCCATGGCCGGTTTCCCGAAGAGTAGTTGTGTTCTGGAGAACTGGTTTTGCATCGTAACTGTATCTTCTTGGTCAAGTAATGTGTTTGTTTCTGTCCGGCAACGTGCCGTGTCAATCAAAAAAAGAGCCTCAGACGCTTGTCTGAAGCCCTTTCTTGTAGTGGATAGGGGAATCGAACCCCTATGCCAAGATTGAGAATCTTGTATCCTAACCATTAGATGAATCCACCATTTTGTCTCTTTTGGCATTGGAAAATCGTCTGCGGAAGCTGGGGGATTCGAACCCCCGGTACGATAAACTCGCACGGCAGTTTAGCAAACTGCTGGTTTCAGCCACTCACCCAAACTTCCTTAGCGATTTCATTCGCCGCAGCATTTGCTCTCAAATGCGGTGCAAAGGTACAGTATTCTTTTCTTTCCTCCAAATGTTTCATCCACTTTTTTCTTCCATCACCAACACATGCTTCTCCATTTGGTCACGTTAGCAGTCCCAACCGACTGGTTTTCACAGGGCAAACGGCCTGGTTTTCAAGCGAAACGCAACGGTCTCGCAAGTCGTTGATGCCCAATGGTTTGCAAAACACGCCCGTTTACGAGTCGTAAAGGGCCCGTTTACGGGTCGTAAGTGCCGTGTTTATGAGTCGTAAACGGTGCATTTACAATCAGTAACCCGGTCTGGCGGCGGAAAGGGGGCTTGTCGGGTTCTGAAAAATCGGGTGTTTTGTTTTGGCTTTTGGCCGTTTTGGCGTAATTTTGCAGCCAAATCAACAGCCTTTTATTGTAAGTTTATGGATATAAAGCAGGCCGAATTTACACTCAGTGCCCCCAATGTGACCATGTGTCCGGCGGACAACAAACCCGAATATGCGTTCATCGGACGGTCGAATGTGGGCAAGTCGAGCCTTATCAACATGCTGTGCAACAACAGGAAACTGGCCAAAACGTCGGCCTTGCCGGGCAAGACGCTGCTCATAAACCATTTTATAATAAACCGCGAGTGGTATATCGTTGACCTGCCGGGCTATGGTTTCGCCAAGCGATCGAAGAAGGAGCAGAAGAAACTGGAGCAGATGATTGACGGATATATACTGCAAAGGGAGCAGTTGGTCAACCTTTTTGTGCTTGTGGACATTCGTCACGAGGCGCAGAAGATAGATCTGGACTTCATAAACTGGCTCGGCGAGAGCGGCATTCCGTTCACCATCGTGTTTACCAAGGCCGACAAGCTCAGCGGAGCAAAGGTTCATGCCGCTGTGGAGGCTTACAAGAAGGTGCTGTCGGAGGAGTGGGAGGAGATGCCGCCAATGTTTGTCACGTCATCGGAGAAGAAAACCGGTCGCGACGAACTGCTCGACTATATAGAAAGCATAAACAAGACGCTGGAAAGGGACAATGGCTAAGGACACACCGTTTCTTGACGTGCAGGGACTCAGCAAGTCGTTCGGTGCGTTGAGGCTGTTTGACAACATCAGCCTGAGCGTTTCCGAAGGACAGAAGGTGGGTCTCATAGCCCGCAACGGCACAGGCAAATCGACACTGCTGTCGATTATTGCCGGCAAGGAGAGTGCCGATGCAGGAGAAATAGTGTTCCGCCGCGACCTGAAGGTGGGTTTCCTTGAGCAGTCGCCCGTGTTTGACGACAACGAGTCGGTACTTGACGCCTGTTTCAACCACAACGGCGAGGACGAAAAGGTGCTTAAGGCCAAGCAAATACTCACCAAACTGAAGATAACCGACCTCAGCCAGCCCATGGGACAGCTCAGTGGCGGACAGAGGAAGCGCGTGGCGTTGGCCAACGTGCTCATTACCGAACCCGACCTGCTCATTCTCGACGAGCCAACCAATCACCTCGACCTCGAAATGATTGAGTGGCTTGAGGGATTTCTCGCCCGTGGCAACAGGACTCTGCTCATGGTGACCCACGACCGCTTCTTTCTCGACCGAGTGTGCAGCGTGATAATGGAACTTGACGACCGCACCATATATACCTACCGGGGCAACTACAGCTACTATCTCGAAAAGCGGCAGGAGCGGATAGACGTGCGCCGTGCGGAGATAGCCCGTGCCAACAACCTCTACCGCACAGAACTGGAGTGGATGAGGCGCATGCCACAGGCGCGGGGGCACAAGGCAAAGTACCGGGAGGATGCCTTTTACGAGCTGGAGCGTGTGGCCAAGCAGCGTGTGGAGGAGCGTCAGGTGAGGCTCAAGGCCAGCAACGTGTATATAGGCAGCAAGATATTCGAGTGCCAGTATATCTCCAAGTCGTTCGGGGAGTCACATATCATAATGAAAGACTTCTACTACAATTTCGCACGCTTCGAGAAAATGGGTGTAGTGGGCAACAACGGCACCGGGAAGTCCACGTTCGTGAAGATGCTCCTGGGGCTTGAGCAGCCCGACTCGGGACGTATTGTTATTGGAGACACTGTTCGCTTCGGCTATTTCTCGCAGGAAGGACTGAAATTCGACGACAGCCAGAAGGTAATCGATGTGATTACGGCCATTGCCGACTACATTGACCTCGGCTCAGGCCGCCACATGACCGCATCACAGTTCCTGCAATACTTCATGTTCACGCCCGAGCAGCAGCACAACTACGTATATAAGCTGAGCGGAGGCGAGCGTCGCAAGCTCTACTTGTGTACGGTGCTGATGAAGAACCCTAACTTCCTTGTGCTCGACGAGCCGACCAACGACCTCGACATCGTGACGCTGCAGGTACTGGAGGAATATCTGGCCGACTTCCCCGGCTGTGTTATCATAGTGAGCCACGACCGTTACTTCATGGACAAGGTGGTTGACCACCTGTTGGTGTTCAAGGGCCAGGGCGAAATAAAGGACTTCCCCGGCAACTACACCCAGTACCGGGCGTGGGACGCACTGGAATCCAGCAAGGAAACCGGCGACCAGACCAAGGCCACTGCACCGAAGTCGGAGAAGAAAAGCTATCGCAACGACACGCGCCGCCGCATGACATTCAAGGAAAAGACGGAGTATGCCAAGCTGGAAAAGGAGATTGCCGCCCTCGAAGCCGAGCAGCGCGAGCTGGAGGAGGCACTTTGCAGCGGCACACTCGGTGTGGAAGAACTCACGGAGAAAAGCCGCAGACTGCCAAAGCTAAAGGATGAGCTTGACGAGAAGAGCATGCGCTGGCTCGAACTCGGCGAGATAGAGTCATAGACACACCGATTAACAGTCATATACATATCGATTAATAGTAATAAACACCCCTATTTATAGTCACAGATACACCTGTTATAAGACATGGAGCACCAGTATCCCTCACGTTTGTTGGAGAAAGCCGTTGACGAATTTACGCGTTTGCCGGGCATAGGGCGCAAGACAGCCTTGCGGCTTGTGCTGCATTTGCTGCGTCAGGACAAGGCCGATGTGGAGCGTTTTGCCGCTTCGGTGGCCGAAATGCGGCGCAATGTCATGTTCTGTTCGGTGTGTCACAACGTGAGCGACACCGAGATTTGCCCGATATGTGCCAACCCGAAGCGCGACCGAACGACGGTTTGTGTGGTGGAAAACGTGCAGGACGTGATGGCTGTGGAGAACACTCAGCAGTTTAACGGCCTGTATCATGTGCTCGGAGGGGTCATTTCGCCCATGGATGGTATGGGCCCGGGCGACTTGGAGATAGACTCTCTTGCCGAAAGAGTGGCCGCCGGAGGAGTGGGGGAGGTCATTCTCGCACTGAGTCCCACCATGGAAGGCGACGCAACAAACTTCTATATATCGCGTAAACTCGCCCCCTACGACGTTCGTCTTAGCGTTATCGCAAGGGGAATAGCCGTGGGCGACGAGCTGGAGTATGCCGATGAGGTGACGCTGGGTCGTTCGCTGGTTAACCGAACGCCGTTTGACGGAGGAAAAATATGACGAAAACAATGAGAGACAAGGCTGGACGAAGGCAGCTTGCAGCATACTTTTGCACCATAGGCGCGTCGCTGTTGCTTATGATTCTGTTTGAAACGGGAGTGGTAAGCGGCGGTTGGTTGGCTGTAGAGCGGCAAGCCGAGTTTGTCGTAGCCACGGTTATGGTGCTCGTAACCATGGGTTGCGCACCGCTGTCCCTGCGCTTTCTTCACTTCAAACGTGTGGCCGATGCCGTCAACTCCGGCAGATGGAATGTGCAGGGCAACGTGTTTATAATGCGATTGCTGCTGCTTGGCATCCCTATGTTCGCCAATACATTATTATATTATGCGTTCGTTTCGCCCCGTTTCGGCTACATGGCCATAATACTGCTGCTGTGTTTGCTGAGCCTGTACCCGTCTGCTGACAAAGAAAAGAAGGAGGACTGCCAATGAAAACGGCCAGACTCACGGTGGTTATCGTAAGCTACAACGTCAAGTACTATACCGAACAGTGTCTCAACAGCCTCGAAAAGGCTCTCGAAGGCATCGACAGCCGGGTGATAGTGGTTGACAACAACTCCAAGGACGGTTCGGCTGCATATCTGTCCCACCGCTTCCGCGGGCGTGGAGTGGAGGTTATTGACAGCAATCACAACCTCGGCTTTGCCAGAGCCAACAACCTTGCCATACGCCAGTCGGCCGGTGAGTATGTGCTGCTGCTCAATCCCGACACCATAGTGGGCGAGGACACGGTGCGCAACGTGCTCGCCTTCATGGACAACCACCCGAAATCGGGAGGGTGCGGGGTGCGTATGCAGAACGCCAACGGCTCTTTCGCCCCGGAATCCCGGCGCGGTATGCCCACACCTTTCGTGGCTTTCTGCAAGATGGCGGGGCTTTGCAGTTGCTTTCCCCACAGCCGCACCTTCGGACGCTACTATATGAGCTATCTCGGTTGGGATGAGCCGTGCCGAATAGACGTGGTCAGCGGTGCTTTCTTCATGCTCCGCCGCGAAGCACTCGACCGTGTGGGACTGCTCGATGAGGACTTCTTTATGTACGGAGAGGACATTGACCTGTCCTACCGTCTGCTCCGTGGCGGCTACGAGAACTGGTATCTGCCGCAACCCATGCTCCACTACAAGGGAGAGAGCACCCAGAAGAGTTCGTTCCGCTACGTTCACGTGTTCTATCGTGCCATGCTCATCTTCTTCCGCAAGCACTATGGCCACCTGAGCTTCTGCATTTCGCTGCCTATCAAGATGGCCATCTACTTCAAGGCGTTGCTCGCATTGGTGAAGATGCAGTGCGACGGTATGCGCAAGTTTCTCGCCCTGTCGCACAATGCGCCCAGTGCGCTGTATGTATTCGTGGGCGGACAACCTATGATTGACGCTTGCGCAGCCATATCCCGCCGCAAGGGACTCGCCGCACGCTACTGTCTCGGGCGCGACAAGGCCGCCGGCGAGATAGCAAGGCTCGTGGAAGAGACCGACGACAGGGCATTGGCCTATGTGGTGTTCGATACTGCCACGTTCAACTACAGCGATATGCTCGCCCTGATGGAGGGAAACCGCCGCCGGAACATACGGATAGGTACCTACAACGGGCGCAACAGGATTATAATAACGCCAAACGAGACAATAAAATGACCGCCTCTGCCGACAATACTCCCGCCGTTTGTCTGCGAGCCATGGAGCCTGAAGACCTCGATATGCTCTATCGCATAGAGAACGACCGCGCCCTGTGGAACGTAGGTGTCACCAATGTGCCTTACTCGCGCTACACTCTCCACAACTATATAGCCTCTTCGTCGGGCGACATCTATAAGGACGGGCAGGTGCGACTGATGGTTGAGAATGGCGAAAAGACCGTTGTAGGCATTGTAGATATAGTGAATTTCAGCCCCATCCACCGCCGTGCCGAAGTCGGGATAGTCATTGCCGACAGCTTTCGCGGCCGCGGCTATGCCTGCGGAGCACTGGAAAGGGTGGCCGAATACTCCCTCCGCGTGCTCCATCTACACCAGCTTTACGCCGTAATCGATGCCGGCAACGCCGCCTCGGTGGCGCTTTTCACCAAAATGGGCTACAAACCCGCCTCCCGACTGGCCGACTGGCTCTATGACGGCCGCAACTACCACGATGCAGTGGTCATGCAGCGGTGCCTCTATTGAGCCGTTTTTGAACTGCCATTGACGCTTTCTTTGCGAAAGCCAATGCCTTTTTTTAGTGAATATTGATAGTTTCTGTATGCAGACAGAAACATTCTTTGCTCCCCAAAAGCTCCTGTCCAGACCTTTTCCGCCCTCTTCCCGTCACTTAATCACAACACTTTCTCACCACGCCCCATCCGTTTACAGATGCCAAACGGTACGTTTACGGGTCGTAAATGCCACGTTTACGATGCGTAAATGCCGCATTTACGACCTGCAAACGCACCACTTTTGCAAACAACTGGCCGTCAGTAATTTATGAAGAGGCGTAAAATGCTTTATAAAACAGTGTATTTTGCCTTGTAAAAACGGCACGATTTGCCTTATAAGTCGGAATGTTCCGTCTTGAAAACAGGGGGAGGCTTTCTTCAAGACAATGGTTTCGTTCAGTCCATCCGGCCTTTATAGTCGTCGTAGGTGAATGTTCGGAGGGTTTCAATCTGCCCGTTTTCGTGCAGCAGAGCCAAGGACGGGTGGTGTATGCCGTTGAACATGGTGGTCTTTACCGTCGTGTAGTGTATCATATCCTCAAAGGTTATGGTGTCGCCGACGTGGAGTGGGGCGTTGAAACGCCATGCTCCCATGAAGTCCCCCGACAGGCAGCTGTTGCCGCCTATACGGTATGTGCATGGCAGAGCGGCCTCTTCCATGGGGCGTTGTACCGCTCCGCGCACTTCAGGCTGGTAGGGCATTTCCAGACAGTCGGGCATGTGGCAGGTGAAACTCGCGTTGATTATGGCGGTCTTTATGCCCTTGTCCTCCACAATGTCCTCCACTCTTGTCACCAGCACGCCCGTCTGCCATGCAAAGGCGCTGCCCGGTTCGAGTATAATGTGCAGGTTGGGATACCTATGGTGTACGCCCTTCAGAATATCCACGAGCAAATCGGTGTCATAACCGTCTCTTGTCATAAGGTGGCCGCCGCCGAAATTAATCCATTTCAGCTGGTTAAACCACCTCCCGAACTTGCTTTCTATGTGTGAGAGCGTGCGTTGGAACACGTCGGCGCCGCTTTCGCAATGGCAGTGGCAGTGGAAACCATCGATGCCTTGGGGCAGTGTGTCGGGCAACTTGTCGGCTGTCACTCCGAAACGCGTGCCTGGAGCACACGGATTGTAAAGCATTGTGCCCACTTCCGAGTACTCCGGGTTCACTCTCAGGCCGCATGACAGGCCGGGGTTGGCCGCCTTGGCCTTGCCGTAGAGACGATTCAGTTGCGAAAGCGAGTTGAATGTGAGGTGGCTTGAGCACCTTGCGATGTCGGAAATCTCCTCTTCCGTGTATGCAGGGGAAAAGGTATGCGCAGGCGAACCGAACTCCCTTGCGGCCAAAAGAGCCTCATTGAGCGAGCTGGCCGTGGTGGCTTTGATGTATTTCCTGAACAGTGGAAAGGTTTTCCAGAGGGCATAAGCCTTGAAAGCGAGTATTATCTCCACATCGGCACGGCGTGCCACATCGGCTATCAGTTCCAGATTGCGTCGCAGTAGCCGTTCTTCGGCAATATAGACAGGCGTGGCAATACTGCCAGGAGCGTAGCTTGCGTATTCAGTCATTTGCTTTTCCGTAAAAGAATATGGCACAAAATTACGGATAAAGCACGGAAAACGTAAAGGAATGTGCGGTAAAACGTAAAGGAAAGGATGGGAAAACGTGTTTGCCCCTCCGTATCTCATTCTCAAAGGCAACCAAGGCCACAATATAAGAAATGTATTGTTTTTGTGGGTATCGGATTTATTTTATACCTTTGCACCCATGATATTTGGATATTGCATCAATAATAAAATTCAATAATATCGTGGCTGAAACAAAATACATCTTCGTAACGGGCGGTGTTGTGTCATCGCTTGGTAAGGGAATAATCTCGTCTTCAATAGGTAAGTTGCTCCAAGCACGAGGCTACAACATCACAATCCAGAAGTTTGATCCGTATATTAATATAGACCCCGGTACGCTCAATCCCTATGAGCACGGAGAGTGCTACGTCACTGTTGACGGCATGGAGACCGACCTTGACCTTGGTCACTACGAGCGTTTCACTGGTATTCAGACCACAAAAGCCAACTCGCTCACCACAGGCCGTATCTATAAGGCCGTGATTGACAAGGAGCGCAGGGGCGACTATCTGGGCAAGACCATTCAGGTGGTGCCTCACATCACCAATGAGATAAAGCGCAACGTTAAGCTGTTGGGCGAGAAGTACCACTACGACTTCGTGATAACCGAGATTGGCGGAACGATAGGCGACATAGAGAGCATGCCGTTTCTTGAGGCTATAAGGCAGATGAAGTGGGAACTGGGACGCAACGCTGTGTGTGTTCACCT
>CAVHML010000058.1:0-12816 GCA_963636905.1 bacterium | reverse complement strand
TGTAATTCAAAGCAAATGGCATGGTAGGTGCTTATAGTAGTGACGTGCGTCTCTGCCGACACGCCGGCTTATATGCAAGCCGTCATTGCCGCGTCCCGCTTCCATTACTTCCACATCCCACTCGTCTCCTTATTTGCTTCGAATATCATCGTCGGAACATAGACGGAAATTAGACAGAAGACTATACATCCGATTAAGTTCCGATTAAGTTCAGCGGATGAAATATTATCATCGGAAAGTAATCGGAATTCAGACGGAGAAATATGCCCGATTATAGTCCGCCAACGGGTTTGCAGTGGTTTTTATTCACTTTTCAGCTTGTAAGACCAGCATAAAATGTATAACTTTGCAGGGTTTTAAGCATGAAAACGATAATGTCCCGACACGTGTCTGCGGCGGAAAAGCGGCAAACTGCGCCATAGGAACGTCATCAATCAATGGTATAACTAACAAAAACACAGATGATGGAGAGTATAGTCTTCCTTGGTTTGGGGCTGAATGCATGGCTTACGATAGCCATGATAATCGGTCTTTTCTGCACAATGGCCTTCACAAAGCTGCCCGCGGAGTTCGCGTTTCTCGGAGCAATGGCCTTTCTTTCGATAACCGGCATACTTAGCGCCGACGAAGTGCTGGCCGGCTTCAGTTCAAGTTCGGTTGTGATAGTCGGAATACTGTTTGTGGTAATCGCAGGGCTTGTACACAGTGGTGTGATACACTGGATGGTCAAGCAGGTACTCGGCACTCCGTCGTCTTACACCAAGGCTCTGGTCAGGCTGATGCTACCCGTTGCGGCGTTCAGCTCCATACTCAGCAACACTACGGTGGTGGCTCTGTTTATAAAAGTGGTGAAGATTTGGTCGAAGAAGCTCAACATCGCACCGTCGAAGCTACTGATTCCGCTGAGCTATGCTTCGTGTCTCGGCGGCATCTGCACCCTTATCGGTACGCCACCCAACCTTATCATATCGGGAATGCTCCACCAGAACCGCCCGGACATAACGCTCGGCTTGTTCAGCACGACCATTCCCGGTCTGTTTTGCCTTGCTGTGGGCATACTGATAATGGTGACTATGCACAAGATGCTGCCGGTAAGGAAGTCTCCAGACGAGGCTCTCGGCACAACGAGCGACTACACCGTGGAATTTATAGTGCCCACGGCATGCGAATCTGTGGGCAAATCGGTGGCCGATGCGGGGGTTAAGGACTTTGCAGGAGGCCGCCTGTTTGAGATAATACGCTTCGACAAGGAGGTAATCAGTCCCGTTCCGTCAGACGAATTTATCATGGGCGGCGACCGACTTGTGTTTTCAGGACAGATAGACAGCATACTTGAGCTGAGGAAGTCGCACGGTTTCACCGCCGCACCGCAACACGTGTTCTCATTGGACGATGAGGAAAAGAACCGCCAACTGTACACAGCCAACGTGAAACGCAGCAGCCGGCTCATCGGAAACGCCATGGAAGACACTGATTTCGAGGAGCGTAACAACACCGTACTGGTGGCTATCGTGCGCGAAGGCGAACGCATTAACGCCAATCCGCGCTCGGTTAAGCTGCAGTTTGGCGACATGTTGCTGCTGGAATGTCCCAAGTCGCAAGGCGCAACGTTCAAGAAGGCTGTGGAAAACGACCTGCATTTCTTCGACTCGGAGGACATTCCGAACGTCGGAAAGAAAACCGCGCTGTCGGCAGGCATAATGGTTGCGATGATTCTCCTGTCGTCTTTCAACGTGATGACGCTGCTCCAAAGCTGCTTCCTTGCCGCCTTCGCCATGATAATCACGCGCTGCTGCACCACTGAACAGGCGTGGAAGTCAATCAGTTGGGACGTGTTGATGATCTTCGCAGGGTCGGTCTGCATCGGCACGGCCATTGCCGAGACAGGCATAGCCAACGCTCTGGCCGACGGAATACTCGGAGTATGCGGCACCAACCCGATAGTTGCACTAACCTGCATCTGCCTTGTCGGCACGTTTGTCACCGAGTTTATCAGCAACACCGCCGCAGCCGCCATATTCTACCCTATCGCCTACCAGACGGCAACCACGCTCGGAGCCAACCCAATCACGTTCTGCATAGCCCTGATGATAGCCGTTTCGTCGAGCTTCGCCACTCCTATCGGGTCGCCAACCCACATGCTGGTCTATGGAGAGGGCGGCTACAGGTTTACAGACTTCACGAAAATAGGCATCGTGATGAACATTGCCATCCTTGCGGCCAACATTTTCATAGTGACAATGGTGTTCCCTCTGTAACGGACACGGCAGCTTTGCAACGGTAAACAGTTTATACGTCAAATAGATACAATAAATACAAGAACATAAACTCAAAGCATTTCAAGCATGAAGATAGAGATTAAGAACAACGGTGACAGGATTTGCGCCGCAATAGAAGGTCGCCTCGACACAGTGAACGCCGTGGCCTGCGAGAAAGAGTTGCAGCCTTTGAAGGACAATGCCGACAAGGAAATAGTGATAGACTGCACCAATCTGGAGTATATCAGCAGCAGTGGGCTGCGCCTGTTCCTGTCGTTGCGCAAGACAGTAGAGGCTAAAGGAGGCAAAATGATTGTGGAACACATCAACGACGACATCCGTAACGTGTTCACAATAACCGGTTTCTTCAAACTGTTCGACATCCGTCCGTGAGAAAAATCTTCCTTTCCTTCTCCGCCAGGCTCACATTCTACATCCTCGTCCTGACGTGTTTTATCTTCATGTGCATCGCTGTCGTGTTCTCAACATACAGCAAACAGCGTGAAGAGCGGCAGGCCATCGAGTACACCTCGGCTCTCCAGCAGAACGTGATACTGAAAATCGACAACGAACTGGCCGAAGTGGAGACGGCACTCCAGCTCGCAGCGGGACAAGTGGAGGACTTTGCATCCATGCCCGACTCGATGAGCGGCATTGCAAAGCACATTCTCGACAGCAAAAGGCTGTTGAAAGGAGCCGGAATAGCCTTTCGCCCGTACTATTACAAGAGCAAGGGGCGGCTGTTTTTCGACTATATTTATCGCGAAAACAACAAGGTTTACACCGAAAGAATACAGGTTGAGAACGACTCAACCGACTACACGCAGAGGCTATGGTTCAGAAATGCGATACAAAAAAGGCGCGGTTACTGGACCGATCCGTATATCGACTACGACAACAAGACCGACCTTATGACCTCCTACGTGCTGCCTTGCTTCGACAGCCACGGGCGTATCTATGCCGTACTGCTTGCCGACGTTGACCTTAACGACCTCACTTCCGACCTCAATGACGTGCGTCCCTACGAAGACAGCTACTCCTTTATTATAACAAAGCAGGGACAATACGTGGCTCATCCCGACAAGAAACTGATACTGAGAGCCAACATCTTTGAACGCGCAAAGGCACTTGGCAACAGTGACCTGACCGATGTCGGACGCAAGATGACCGCTGCCGCAAGCGGAACAATCGAGACAGATCTGGACGGGCACAGGGAAATGCTTTGCTATGCACCGATGAAGCGCACGGGATGGTCGGTTTGCAGCGTGATACCCTACCATTCCGTGATGCACGAGCTTGGCTCTGCAACATTTTCCATCATCGCTATCCTCGTGATAGGTCTTGCTTTGTTGTCTGTATGCATACGCCTTCTTGTGAAATACATGTCCAAACCCATCAAGGAACTCACCGATGCGTCATACATAATTGCCAAAGGCAACTTCGACGCACCGCTGCCTAACGTGGAAACAAAGGACGACATACGCAAGCTGCACGATGCGTTTGCACACATGCAACAGTCGCTCAGCCGCTACATCCACGAGGTTGAGAGCACCACACGCGCCAAGGAACGCATCAAAAGCGAACTGTCCATCGCGCGGAACATACAGATGGGGCTGGTGCCGAAGAGGTTTTCACCCTTCGCAGACTGCCCAGACCTTGAGCTGTTCGCCTCGCTTACGCCGGCCAAGGAGGTGGGTGGCGACTTCTATGACTTCTTCCTGCGCAACGGAAAACTGGTGTTTGCCATCGGCGACGTGTCGGGCAAGGGCATCCCGGCATCGCTCATAATGGCCATAACGCGCACACTTTTCCGTGTAATCTCCAAGACTGAAGACTCGCCGGCAAGGATTGTAAGCCAGCTGAACAATGCCATTGTCGAGAACAACGACTCAAATATGTTCGTCACATTCTACACCGGCACCCTCGAACTGGCCTCCGGAGCACTGACATTCTGCAATGCAGGACACAACGCACCGCTGGTTGTGGGCAACGACGGCAACACTTACTTTCAGGAAGTGGAGTGCAACCTGCCGCTGGGGGTCGTTCCTTACTTTGAATACACCAACCAGACGGCCACGCTCCCCAAGGGTTACGCCATGCTACTGTACACCGACGGACTGACAGAAGCCGAGAATACAGCCGAAGAACTGTTCGGTAACGAGCGGACAAAGGCCGCCGCAGCCGACAGTGCAGCCCTGTCTGCGGAGAAAATCATAGGCAGTGTGACTGAAAGTCTGGCCGCTTTCGTTGGCGAAGCCGAGCAGAGCGACGACCTGACCATGATGTGTTTCCGCATTAACGGCACCGATCCTGAACTGAAAAACATGAAGAAACTCGTGATAAACAACCGCCTTGAAGAGTCGGAAAGGCTTGTTCCGTTCCTCGATGCGGTAGCTTCCGAACTCCAGATGGAGCAGTCGCTGAAAAGTTCGCTCAACCTTGCACTCGAAGAGGCACTGGTCAACGTGATACAATACGCCTATCCGCCGGAAACAATCAAGCGGATTTCACTCACGGCAAAGTGGACTGACGACAAGAAACACGTGGATTTCACCCTGAAAGACTGCGGCAAGGCGTTCGATCCGCTACAGACCGACCTGCCCGACACCGACCTTAGCCTCGAAGACCGCCCCATCGGCGGACTCGGCATCCTACTCGTGAGGGACATAATGGACACGGTAAGCTATCAGAGACTGAACGGCGAGAACATCCTGACAATGGGTAAAGACCTTTAACTCACCGCCATGAAACTTGAAGACATAGCCAAAACGCTGGAAAACGAGCTGGTCTCGCGCGTGGAAAAGAGCGGAATGATGTTCCGAATCTTCTCCCGCGTGAAGTCAACCGAGTCACTTGGCCACAAAATGGCGATAAAGGGCGACCGCTATCTGTCCGGGAAAGCAAAGATACAGGACATGATTGGCATCCGTTTCGTGCTCTATTTCCCTGACGATGTGGAGGCTATGTCGATATTTCTGGGCAGCGAAGACGTGGTGGAGTCAGCGATTGACGAGCGCGACCTCGCCACTTTCTGTCCGCAAAGGCTCAACCTGACGAAGAATATCCCCCCGCAGTTTGTCGAAGACTTCCGTAGTTGTCTGCCCGAAGCCTACGCTCCCTACATCGACAGCACCTATGAGGTGCAGATACGCACCGTTTTCTCAGAAGGATGGCACGAGGTGGAGCACGACATGCGCTACAAATGCAAGGAAGACTGGCTGGAATGTGAACAGTTCAGCCGCACTCTCAACGCAATGCTCGGCACTCTCGAAACCGTAGAATGGGGAATGAAGTCGCTGTTCCACGAGATGGCGTACCGCAACTACCTGCAAGGCAACTTCAGAGCCATGCTCCGCAACAAGATGCGCATACGTCTGGCCGACACAGACTTTACCCCTGCAACAGCCGAATACCTGCAAAAGCACGCCAATCTGGCCAAGCGGTTCCTCGCCACCGACCGTGTTGTGCTCATCCTCACGCTGCTCAACCGTGATGAAACCCTCAACCTGACCTACGACAACATACTCTTTCTGGCCAACAACATCGAAATCAACGACAAAGGACTGGCCGAACTGGAAGCCGGAAAAAGTGCGGACAAGCACGGGGACAAGCCCTGACAGACGCAGCGGAAAGCCCTGACAAACAGACAACACCGCACCATTACGGAGTGCAGACACCACCCCTGCCAGACCCTACCCCACCTATCACACATCCTCAACCAACGCCTATACACGCGGAAACACTTGCTTTCCGCGTGCAAACCATCATTACACTTTCCATAAATCCACGGGGTACGCCCGTAAACCGCCCGTTTGCTGTTGCCAAACAGGCCGTTTACGAGGCGTAAATGCCGTGTTTACGACAGACAAAACCGCTGTGTTTGCGACGCACGACCCGGCGGATTGCTATTGCCGCCCGCCGTTTCACATGGCAAAAAGAGGCGGAGACGTGCGGTTTTCCAGTTCAAGCAATGTTCGTTTGGCGGCCAGTCCGCCGGCAAAACCGGTCAGCGAGCGGTCGGAACCGATGACCCTGTGGCATGGAATGATTACACTTATGCCGTTTGCCCCTATGGCTCCGGCCACCGCTCTTGCTCCCTTTGCATTGCCAATGCGCAGGGCTATGTCCCTGTAAGTGCGGGTCTGGCCATACGGAATTTCGAGCAAGGCTTTCCAAACGCGCTTCTGAAAGTCCGTACCTACCAGACACAGAGGTATTTGAAACGCCGTCCGGCTGCCGGAGAAGTACTCATCAAGCTGACTTTCCGCACGGAGTATGACCTCCGAAGGCTCTTCCTGCAACACGGCATCCAGCAGTCTGACAAGCCTTTGCCGGTTCTTTGGGGCACACGGCATGCCGCTCCAGTCGCAGAGACACAGTTCTTCTCCAACTGAAGCCAATACGATTTTGCCGCAGGGAGAGTCGTAATACTGGTAACAGACGGGGCGTTTCGTACAGCTGTTCATCCTTGTCCGACAATAAAACAATGTGTGTAAAGAAGCGAAAGTCAGCGTGTTACAAAAGTGCAAGTGCCCATCATAATGATGTCAATCGCTGATTGGTAATGTGTATATGGCCGACTGGCAATGTATATATGGCCGACTTTCAGCGGAAAGAGGGGGATTCGAACCCCCGTGCCAGTTTTGCCGGCTACACGCTTTCCAGGCGTGCCTCTTAAACCACTCGAGCATCTTTCCTTTCAAATGCGGTGCAAAAGTATTGCTTTTTTGTGGAATAATGGGCATTGTACCGTGGAAAAAGACCAAGGAAGCGCATCTTTTATAAGACGTTAACAAATGATATTGGACTTTGAAACACACGGTTTGCAGCCTTGAGACACACGGTTTGCGGCCTTGAGACACACAGTTTCCAAGTTTTAGATACACATTTTACAGTTTTGAGATACACGGTTTCTACTATCGAAAAGCACTGTTTTTCGCCATGAAAACATCGGTCTTATACTCTGAGAACATCGGTCTTATACTCCGAAAGTATCGGTCTTGCGCCCTGAAAGTATATGTTTTCAGACGATCAGCGAAGTGATTGAATAACAGTACGATACGGATTGCGCTGCAAAAACAGGCCGTTTGCGCACCGTAAACAGGGCATTTACGGCTCTTAAACAGGCCGTTTACGATGCTTAAATGGGGCATTTGCATCAGACAAAGGGTGCTGTGACCGGCCGTAGAGAAAGGTTTGGCTTTCTTGTAGGGAATGAAATAAAAGTGTATCTTTGCACAAAATATGCAGTATTCAGGCTCTTCTGAGGCGAGACCACGGTCTCCCGGACAGGCAAGTCTGGCATCTGCAACTTAAAAACGCACGAGAAAACAGAGAGAACCATGGAGGGAAACACTCAAAATACAAAGAACTGGAAGATGAAACAGAACATCAAGGACCTGTTTTTCATCAGTTTCGGCATCCTGCTCTATTCATTTGGCTACACTGCGTTCATACTTCCTGAGAAGGTTGTGATGGGTGGCGTGTCGGGTATATCGGCTCTGCTGTTCTATGCGTTCGGTCTACCGGCAGGAGTATCCATCTGGGTAATCAATTTCCTTATGCTTGGTATCGCCGCCCGCGCACTCACGCGCCAGTTCTCGATACGCACGGTCATTGGAGTTACCATCATGTCGGTGCTGGTGGGTGTAATGCAGCCGCTGTTCCAGTCGTTCCCTATCATAACTGCAGGTGAGGACAAGTTCATGCACGTGCTTATCGGCGGCGCACTGGGCGGTGCGGGGCTGGGACTGGTGTTTTCGCACAACGGATCGACTGGCGGCACCGACATAATCATTGCTTTGCTCAACAAACACTTCCGGATGAGCTTCGGAAGAGCCATGCAATTCATCGACATCACCATCATCTGCTCGTCGTATCTGCTCTTCCACAGCACCGAAACCATAGTCTATGGCATCGCTTTCACGCTGATTGCCAGCTACGTATGCGACTATGTGGTCAACGGAACGCGCCAGACCGTGCAGTTTATCATCATCTCCAAGAAGTACAAACAGATTGCTGACACGGTTATGAGCAGGGTTAACCGCGGCGTAACCGTCATCCAGGGCAAGGGATGGTACTCCAAAAGCGATGTGGACATACTCATTGTGCTCACGAGGAAGTACGAATCGCAGGACGTACTCAACTACATAAAAGGCATAGACCCCACGGCTCTCGTGTCGCAGACGTTCTGTCACGGAGTGTTCGGCGAGGGTTTCGACAAGATAAAGTAATGGGATGCAACGGGCAAATGCCCTGACCGACACACGAAAATGGAAGAAAAGGAGACAATTTCTGACCGGGCTGCCGGCCTGTTCATGCAGGGTTACAACTGCGGACAAGCCGTGCTTGCGGCCTTTTCCCGGCGCTATGGGATAAGCGAAGAGCAGGCTTCGCGCATGGCAGCGGCCTTCGGGGGAGGCATAGGCCGCCAGCGCATGACCTGCGGAACGGTGTTGAGCCTCGCCGTACTGGCCGGTCTTGAGGAGGGAAACGGCTCTCCCGACGACAAGGAAGCCATGTTGCACAGCTTCAAGCTCATACAGCGCATGACCGAAGAGTTCAAAGCCGCCTACGGTTCAGCCGTCTGCGGAGAGATACTCGGCCTGAAAGGCTTTGCAAAAGCCGAAGGCACAGCGACAAACGCCCCCGTTCCCGACCAATACAAAGGCCGTCCCTGCGCACTGAAGGTACGGTTGGCCGCAGCCATCTTCGAGAAATACTTGAATGAAAAAGGCTCTTCCTCACATTCTATATAAGGAATAGTACTTGAAAATACGGCTTTGCAAGTCTGAAAGCCAAGCCTTTATAAGAGTGGAAGCCCGTAGATTTCGACATAAAACGGGCAGTTGGACACGGAAAAAACAACGGGACGGTCATGCAAAACCGAACACTCGCTCTACGTTAGCGTTGGTTTGACGTGCCACATCTTCCTCGGAAACCCCGTAGCACTCGGCCATTTTCTTCAGGACAAAGGCCACGAAAGCACTCTCATTGCGCTCTCCCCGCATAGGTACAGGGGCCATATACGGAGCGTCAGTCTCCAACACAATGCGCGAAAGCGGTATGTTTGGCAGCACTTCCGGCAGGTGTGACTTCTTGAAAGTGAGCACTCCGCCGATGCCAAGCACAAACTTGTCGAAGCGCAACAGCTCTTCGGCCTCGTTGGCATTGCCGGTAAAGCAGTGGAACACGCCGCCCGGCAGCTCCCGTTCGTACCTTTTCAGCACCCTGACCATATCTTGCTGCGCCTTGCGGCAGTGTATCATGAGTGGCAAACGGTACTCCACCGACCAGCGAACCTGCTCTTCAAACGCCTCCAACTGCTCCTTTTCATACTCCCGACTCCAGTAATAGTCAAGCCCGACTTCGCCTATAGCGATGAAACGCGGCGACATCTGGCGGCGCATCTCGACAAGAACGTCCTTGAAGTCGGGCTTCACTTCCTCCGGATGAAGCCCTATCATGGGATAAGCAAAGTCGGGATAGCGGTCGCAAGTGGCAAGAACAGTGCCTACGGAGGGCAGGTCAATGGCCGGAACGAACACCTTTGACACCCCTGCGGCCTTGGCTCGCATCACTGCCTCGTCACGATCCGCATCAAATTCCGCCCCGTCGAGGTGGCTGTGTGTGTCTATGAATGTCACCATACCTTATACGTACTGTGGTTATAGTGTCGGGAAAAGTTGCCGGAGGCTTATGTTTTTAGTTGCCGGAGGCTTAAGTTTTAGGAGCTGTGTGGTCAGTTTTCGCGGTGCATCATGCCGAGAATGAAGCGGCGGATGTGGCACTTGCGCTCTTCAGGCACGCCCACCTTGTCCAAAAGTCTTTCGCTTTCGTGGAAATAATGATTTATCTTCTCCTCGCAAAGCTGGCGTATGCCGATGGCGTCATACAGCTTTGTCACTGCCGTAATCTTCTCTTTCTTGTCGAAATCCTTGGCGTTGATCCACCCCATAAGCTCCTTTTTCTGCTCCGCATTGGCTTTCTGATAGGCGTTGATGAGCATATACGTCTTTTTGTTGGACACTATGTCGCCGCCAATGGCCTTACCAAACACCTTGGGGTCGCCATATACGTCGAGCAAGTCGTCCTGAAGCTGAAACGCGAGGCCGAGTTGTTCGCCGAAGGCATACAGGTTGTCGGCATCAACAGCCGGAGCGTCGGCCAGTATTGCGCCTATTTTGGTGGCGCAAGCCAGCAGGACGCTGGTCTTCAACCGTATCATTTCGATATATTCCTCCTCGGTTACGTCTGTCCGGCTCTCGAAATCCATGTCGTATTGCTGCCCTTCACCTATCTCAAGCGCCGTCTCGGTGAACAGTCGCAGCACCTGTTCCAGCTTGTCGGCCGGGCACTGGGCCATCCTCTGATAGGCAAGCACGAGCATGGAGTCGCCCGACAGTATGGCTGTGTTGGCGTCCCACTTGCGGTGAACGGTGGGTTTGCCCCGGCGAACGTCGGCATTGTCCATCAGATCGTCGTGCAACAGCGTGTAGTTGTGGTATGTTTCCAATGCACAGGCGGGCATCAGAATGTCCGTAGGGTTGTCCTTAAAGAGGTTGTAGGCGAGCATCATCAGCACCGGACGGATGCGTTTGCCGCCCATGGAGAGTGCATATTTCACCGGTTCATAGAGCGATTGCGGCTCGCGGGTGTACGGCAGATTGTCGATGAAGCGGTTTATTTCGGCCAGAATTTCGTTGTCTGTCAGCATTTGTCCTATGGTTTAAGTTTTGTTTCCGTTTGATTTGAACACTATCGGGATGCGCACCATTGTGCGGCAAGGCTTGTCGTGCTGCACGCCAGGCTTCCACTTTGGCATCATGCGCATAACCCTCATGGCCTCGCGGTCGCACGCCGGGTGGAGTGTCTGCACCAGTTTCAAGCCCGAAACCGAGCCGTCGCGGTTGATATAGAACTGCACCACTACCTTGCCTTCCACCTTTTGCTTCTGTATGGCGGTGGGATAGCGCAAATTCCGTGTGAGCCACTTCATCAACTCCACCGCTCCGCCGGGGAATTGCGGCAGGTCTTCCACCACATGAAAGTTCAGCGGGTTGCCGTCTGTCCCTGTTGCCACCGGCGGAATGGCCTCTGTCTGCGCGTCATCGCCGCTTCCGTCGCCGCCACCAGCAGCATTGCCGTCGTTAAACGGCGAGTCTTCATCACCCGTATCGGCCGGTTGCGGTATCTCTGCGGCCTCTTTGCTGTCGCTAACCGCCGTTATCCTCACCGCTTCCGCCGCCTTGCGGCTCTTGGGCATAAGGGGTACGGCGTCGGGCGGTACGGTTGGGGGCAGCATCTCCGCATCTGTCGGAAGGTCGTCGAGCACTTCGCTGCCGTCACTGCCGCCATTGTCGTGCGCAGTATATTCAAATGCGACAAACATCAAGGCCATCACCAGCACCAAACCCAAGAGAAACCGTGTGGTTCTCTGGCTTTCCAGATCGGCCGACCCTGACTTTTTCGTTTCCATCCCCTTTATAATATTGGCCGGATTTATACGTTATATAACAAGAACCGGCTGGTTTTATTGCTACAAAAGTAGCGCAGATATTTGAGAAACGCCCTGTTTTTTGGGCGAAATTAGCATAATTGAGATGAAAAAAGCTGTTTTTGCGATACTTGTGTGCCTCAGCCTGGCGCACTCACAAGCCCAGGAGAGCCAGACGGCCTACAACTTTCTGAGGCTACCTGTCAGTGCCCACGCTGCTGCATTGGGCGGTGACAACATCAGCATAATCGAAGACGACCCGTCAATGGTGCTCCACAACCCCGCATTGCTTACCTCTGTGAGCGACAAGTCGATAAATCTCAACTATATGACCTATATGGAGGGGGCGAAAACGGCCAGTGCAACTTTCACAAAGACAGTGGGTGACAAGGCCGGATGGGCAGTAGGCGCACAGTATATGGACTACGGAAAGATGAAAGAGACAACGATTGACAACACCATCACGGGCACTTTCTCGGCAAAAGACATCATGGTTTCAGGCTCGTTTGCCTACATTCTCAACACCCACCTGGCTGGCGGCATCACCGCAAAGTTCATTTCTTCATCAATAGCCGGCTACAATTCGCTCGCAGTGGGCGTAGATCTCGGTCTCAACTACTACAACGAGGACAACGGGCTGTCTGTTTCGGCCGTGGCGCGCAACCTCGGAGGACAGGTAAAGGCATACAATGACGACTTTGAACGTATGCCTCTTGACGTGCAGATAGGCGCGAGCAAGAAACTGGGCAACGCTCCGCTGCGCTTCTCCGCCACACTCGTGAAGCTCAACGACTGGAGCGGAAGCCTGAAAAAGCACATTGTGATAGGGGCAGACGTGCAGCTTTCGGAGGCTATATACATCGCCGGCGGCTACAATCTCGGCCGTTCTGACGAGATGACCGTTGCCGACGGCGACAACAGCAGCAGCCACGGCGCCGGTCTGTCGCTCGGTGCCGGTCTGCAACTGGAGCGTTTCAAGCTGCAAATGGCCTACGCCAAATATCACGTCTCGTCCACTTCCCTACTCTTCAGCGTCACCTATTCGCTCTGAACGCAGTCGTT
>CAVHML010000057.1:0-12843 GCA_963636905.1 bacterium | reverse complement strand
TGGACGCTATGTCTGCGACTAAATCTTGCTTATTATGCCGAGCTTTGTGCCCTCTATGAAGCTGATTATTGCACGCACTTCCATGCCGTCGGGCACCTGCTCCTTAATCTGGAGCACTGCGTCGAACACGCTCGTCTGGCCGTGGAACACGAGGCGGTAGGCGTTTGCTATGTGGCCGATGGTCTTTTCGGAAATGCCGGAGGTCTTGAGCAGCGACTCGTTCACGCCGCCGTAGCGCACGGGGTTGTCGGTTGCCACGATGAACGGGGGCACGTCGCGGCTGATGCGCACGCCGCCTGTAACCATGGAGGCTCCGCCTATGCGCACGTTGGCGTTGACTATCACTCCTGAAGAGAAGATTGCGCCGGTGTGGATGTCGCAGTCGCCGGCAATCTTTGTGCCGTAGCCGAAGGTGGCATAGTCGTCAATCTTGGTGTCGTGGGATATATGCACGCCCTCCATGAAGAAGTTGCGGCTGCCGATGCGTGTCTCGCCGTCGCTGAACGTGGCGCGGTTGATTACCACGTTCTCGCGGAAGATGTTCTCGTCGCCTATTACCAGACGGGAAGCGTCGCCCTTGTAGTTGAAGTCCTGCGGCTCTGCGCCGAGCACAGTGTTCTGGAACACTTTGTTTCCGCGCCCCATGCGCGTGCCGTTCATTATGCTTGCGTAGGGATAGACGATGCAGTCGTCGCCTATCTCCACGTCGCCCTCGATGTAGGCGAACGGGTATATGGTCACGTTGTTGCCGATTTTGGCTTTCGGGTCAACGTATGCTTGCTGACTTATCATATTGTTGGGTTTTGAATGTTGGGTTTTGTTTGTCGCCGGTTCAGTTCTTGCCGCCGCCGAGCGCATAGTAGAGGTTGACCACTGCCTGCATCTTGTAGAACTGGTCCTGCACCTGCGACAGCTGGGCGTTGAGCAGGCTCTGCTGGGCGGTGATTACCTCAAGGTAGGTGCTGCTGCCTTCGTTGAAAAGCATCTTGGTATATTCCACGTTCTTGGTGAGACTCTCCACCTGTTTGGCCTCCAGCTGTGCCTTTTCGGCCGAGGAGTTGTAGAGAACGAGGGCGTTGCTCACCTCGCTGCCGGCTGCCAGCACTGCGTTTTGCCACGTGTTGTATGCCTGTTCCTGCTGGGCTTTGGCCACTTTCAGGCCGGCTATGAGTGCACCGCGCTGGAAGATGGGCTGCGTGAGGCTGCCCACTGCGTTCCAAAGCATCTTGCCCGGGTTGACGATACCGCCGCCGCTGTTGTTGGTGTATGCGCCTGAACCGCTGATGGTGATGCTGGGATAGAACCTGGAGCGTGCCTGATTGGTGTTGTAGAAGCACTGTGCAAGCGACATTTCCGCATAGTGTACGTCGGGCCGGTTGTTGAGCAGCTGTATGCCAACACCCGTGCTGAAGTTCTCAGGCAGCGACTGGCTGTCGAGAGAGCCGCGTGCTATGGTCTGCGCCGGCTGTCCCAAGAGCAGCGAAAGCGAGTTTTCGGTCTCGCGTATCTGCCGCTTCAGGTCGGTGGCCTGTGCCAGTACGGAGTAGTAGTTTGACTCCGCACTCTGCACACTGGTCTCCTTGGCGCGGCCAAGCTCCTTTTGCAGCTTCATCATGTCCCACGTGTCCTTGGTCAGGCCGGCCATGTTGTTGACCAGCTCCAGCTCCTTGTCGAGCATCATCAGGGTGTAGTACATGTTGGCAATGTTGGAGATGAGACCCGTCTGCACCACGAGCTGGTAGTCCTTAGTGGCCAGTAGCGACATCTGTGAGCTGCGCTTGGCGTTGAGAAGGTTGCCGAACAGGTCGATACTCCAGCTTGCCTGTACGGGCAGCGAGTAGGTCTTGGTGGCTTTGTTACCGTCCCACGACGTTATAGTGCCCGACGGCGAGAACGTGAACGCCGGCACGAAGGCCAGCTTTGCCGCCGTGAGCTGCGCCTCTGCCATCTTTACGTTGAGCGCGGCGTTGAGCAAGTTGGTGTTATGTGCCAGTCCCTGCTCTATAAGCGACTGCAACTGCGGGTCGGTGAACACGCTCCGCCACGGCAAGTTGCCGAAGCTGGCCGTGTCGCCGGCCACTGTGAGCGTGTCAGTGACGCTTGCCGGGTCGCGCACCAGCCCCTTTGTGTTGACCTCCGGCCGCTCGTATTTGTTGTATATCCCGCAGCTGCCGAGCATAAGCGCCGCAGCGGCGGAGACAATGATATTCCTTGTTTTCATCATAACTGCTTTTCTCCGGTTATTTCACTTTGTTTTCTATCTGCTCTTGCAACGCTCCGGCCACATAAGGGTTGGTGTATTGCTTGATTTCGCTGTCTGCCGAAGCGTTGTCATCCTCGAATGTGATGGGCTTGAACCGCTCCTGCAAGGTCTGGAAGATGTAGAAAAGGGCGGGAACTATCATGATTTGGCAGAGCATACCTATGAGCATACCGCCGATAGCGGCCGCTCCAAGGGTCATATTGCCGTTGTAGCCCACTCCCCAAGGCATGAGCATAGGCAACAGACCGATGATCATGGCCAGCGAAGTCATAAGGATAGGACGCAGACGTGCCGTGGCTCCGAGCACTGCCGACCACGATACGGCCATGCCGGTCTGGCGGCGTTCGAGCGCAAACTGTACGATAAGGATGGCGTTCTTGGCCAACAGTCCCATCAACATGATGAGTGCTATCTGCATATAGATGTCGTTGTTCTTGCCAAACAGGTTGGTGAAGAGGAACGCACCGGCAAGTCCGAAGGGTACGGAGAGGATTACGGCCAGCGGAACGAGGTAGCTTTCGTACTGCGCGGACAGGATCAGATAGACGAAAGTGAGGCACAGCACGAAGATAACAGCCGTGGTGTTGCTCGATTCCTGCTCCGACCGCGTCAGTCCGGAGAACTCGTAGGTGTAGCCGGACGGCAGACTTGTCTTGGCAACTTCGGCAATGGCCTTGATGGCATCGCCGGTTGCGTAGCCGTCGGCAGCCGCTGCGTTGACGTTAATGGACGTAAAGAGGTTGAAACGGTCAATCTCCTGCGGACCGTAAATACGGTTCAGCGACACGTACTCGTTGATTGGAGCCATCTCGCCGGCCGATGTCCTGACGTAGATATTGTTCAGACTCTTCAAATCCGCACGGTCTTTCGGGTCAGCCTGTATATATACACGGTAGAGCTTGCCATAGGAGTTGAAGTTGGAGGCATACATACCACCGTAGTAGCCCTGCATGGTGGTGAGAACCGTGGAGGGGTCGATGCCGCTCTGCTTGCATTTCGCCACGTCAACGTCTATCTTGTACTGCGGATAGTTGGCGTTATAAGATGTCATGGCATTGGATATCTCCGGCCGGGCGTTCAGTTCCTTGAGGAACTTCTGCGTTACGCCGAAGAACTTGTTGACATCGCCGCCGGTACGGTCCTGCATTGAGAACGTAAGTCCGTTGGTGGCCGAGAAGCCCTGCACCATAGGCGGCTGGAAAGCCAGTATCTGCGCTCCCTTGATGGCCGCCGTCTGCTTGTAGATCATGCCGAGCACCATGCCGGAGCCGAGGTTGTGTATGCCCAAGTACTTGAGCGGGCCTTCCATCTTCTGCCTTTCTTCAAACGGCTTCAGCTTTATGATGAACGTACCCTGGTTTGAGCCTTGGCCGGCGATGAAGTTATAGCCCATAATGCGCATACGGCTCTGTATGGCAGGGTTGGTTGCGAGCATACGGTCAACCTGATCCATCACTTCATCGGTCTTCTTCATAGACGTTCCCGGAGGAGTTGACACCGTACAGAACACGGTTCCTGTGTCCTCGTCGGGCACAAGGCCACTCTTGGTGTTCATTGCGAGCACGCCAAGCAGGGCGATGCCCACGATAACCGAACCGATGGCTATCACGGGACGCTCCACTATGCGGCGCACACCGTTCCTGTATCTGTTCTGAACCTTGCCATAGGATGCGTTGAAGGCGGCATGGAAGCGGTCTATCAGCGACATCTTGCGCTTCGAACCGTCCTCGTTCTTCGGCTTGAGCAGCACGGCGCAGAGTGCCGGAGAAAGGGTAAGGGCGTTCAAGGCGGATATTATGATGGCTATGGCCATCGTTATACCGAACTCACGGTAGAATGTACCAGACGTACCTCCTATGAATGACACTGGCACAAACACCGCTGCCATGACAAGAGTGATGGAGATGATGGCACCGGAAATCTCGTTCATGGCGTCAATCGACGCTGTACGTGCCGACTTGTAGCCCAAATCGAGCTTGGCATGCACCGCTTCGACCACCACAATGGCATCATCCACCACAATGGCGATGGCAAGCACGAGTGCCGCAAGCGTCAGCAGGTTGAGCGAGAAGCCGAATATATAGAGGAAGAAGAACGTTCCAATCAATGATACAGGCACGGCTATGAGCGGTATGAGCGTCGAGCGCGTGTCCTGAAGGAAGATATAGACCACGATAAACACGAGGATGAACGCCTCGACAAGGGTCTTTACCAAGTCTTCTATAGATGCGTAGAGGAACTCGGTCACGTCCTGCATCACGTCGAAGTGTACTCCGGGCGGCAGAGAAGCCTCCTGTTCCTTCAGGAGCTTCTTGACGTTGTCGGCAATCTCGGTCGCATTGGAGCCGGCAGTCTGCGTTACCATCATCGTAACCGACGCTTTGCCGTTGAGTTTGGACTCCACAGAGTAGGCAAGCGCACCCATTTCCACGCGAGCTACGTCTTTTACGCGGATAGTCTGGCCGTTCTGGTCGCTCTTTATAATCATGTTGCCGAACTCCTCCGGGGTCTTCAGACGACCCTTGTAGCGGAACACGTACTCATACTGGTTGTCACTCTGCTCGCCGACCGAACCCGGGGCGGCCTCAATGTTCTGTTGCGAGAGCACACCCGTCAGGTCGCTGGGGATGAGGCTGTAGCTCTTCATCTTCACGGGGTCGATCCACAGGCGCATGGTGTAGTCCTTCTGCGAGAAGCACTGGCACTCGCCCACACCGTTGACACGCTTCACGGCCGGAACCACATTGATGTTGGCGTAGTTGGCCAGGAACTGGTCGTCGTAGCGGTCGTCATCGGCGGTCAGACCGAAGAGAATCACTGTTGACGACTGGCGCTTCATCACTGTCACACCTGCCTTGGTAACTTCGGCTGGCAGCAGTGCCGATGCTTGCGACACGCGGTTCTGAACGTTCACCTGACACATGTCGGGGTCCATGCCCTGCTTGAAGAACACGGTGATTGATGCCGAACCGTCGTTGGTGGCCGACGATGTCATGTAGGTCATGCCTTCCACACCGTTTATCTGCTCCTCCAGCGGTGCGAGAACCGAGTTCAACACGGTCTCGGCGTTGGCTCCGGTGTATGAGGCGCGTACCATTACGGTAGGCGGAGCTATGTTCGGGTACTGCTCGATAGGCAGCGAAATCAGACCTATCACACCCAAAATGACTATCAGGATGGATATTACCGTTGACAGTACCGGGCGTTTGATGAAATTATCTAATCTCATGTGTGTTGCTTTATTGTGTTATTTCTTGCCGGTTAAATCCTCTTTGAGTTTGCCGAGGTCGCTCTGGTCGGCACCCATAGCTTCGGTTTTCTTCAGTTTCTCCTGATACTGCGCCTCGCTGATGGGCTTTATTTCAGCACCATCGGTCAGGGCGGAGATGCCGGAGATGACTATACGGTCGCCTATCTTAAGCCCGCTGGTTATTATGTAGTTCTTTCCGTCGTTGTTGGGGTTCACGCTGACAGAGGTGTACTTAACCTTGTTGTCGCTGCCGACCACATACACGAAGTACTTGTCCTGCACCTGCGACACGGCATCCTGCGGGATGATGATGGCCGATGCGTCCTTGTGGGGAACAACTATGCTGCCCGAACCGCCGCTCTTGAGCAGACGCTGGGGGTTGGGGAAGTCTGCGCGCACCGAAACCGAACCGGTTGTGGCGTCAATCACGCCGCTCACGGTAGCCACGCGGCCTTCCTCTTCATATATAGTGCCGTCGGCCAGCTGCAGCTTCACCGCCGGATAGTCCTTGATGGCCGCATGAACGCCGCCTTCTCCTCTGCTAAAGTAGAGAAGATCCTTTTCTGTCATGGAGAAATACACCTGCATGGTGCTGATATTAGACACTGTAGTGAGTGCCTGTGCGCTTGATGCGCTCACAAGTGCGCCCACACGGTAGGGCAGAGAACCTACAACGCCGTCGGCAGGGCTGCTCACGTAGCAGAAATCAAGGTTCTGCTTGGCCGAAATATAGCTGGCTTCAGCCTGAGCATAGGCCGCCTGGGCAGCCTCAAGCGAGTTTTTCGACGACTGCAGCTCGTAGGTTCCTATCACGTTGTTCTTGAACAGCTTCTCGTTGTTGGCGTAGGTCAGCTTGGCTGTGTTGAGCTGTGCCTTGGCCGAATTGACGGCTGCCTTGGCCTGACGCGCCGCCGCTTCATAGGTAACGTTGTCTATCACGAAGAGCAGCTGGCCCTTTTTCACCGTCTGACCCTCGTGTACGCACAACTTAGTGATAAATCCAGATATTTTAGGACGGATCTCCACATCCTGCACACCCTTGATTGTGGCAGGGTAAGTCGTTTGCAAATCTGCATTCTGTGCGCTGATGGTTCTTACAGCATACTCGTTGTCGCCGAAGTTCGGCTTGCCTTGTTTCCCGCCTCCGCAAGAAACCAACAGTGCGGCTGCGGCCGCAACCAACAACATCTTGTTCTTTTTCATATCTGTCTATTATAAATAATGTGTACTAATGGTGGTGTTAATCCTGCATACCGTGAAAACTTTTGTGCGTTCCCCGGTTTTCAGACTGCAAATATACAACAAATAAGTGTAATGTCTCGCCGCACTTCGCTTTTTTTTAACATACTTTACGTGCGGAAAACAAAACATTTGACTGTAAGAATATGCCCCAATTCCTCACTCGCTGCGCTCTATTCCCATGGCCTTTGCCTTGGCTTCAAGCAACGCCATGAGCGGTTCGCGCTCGTTGGGCACCTTGTTGTCGAGCACTGCGTCCTTGAGTGTCTGCTTGAGTATGCCCACTTCGCGGCACGGCGTCAGGCCAAACATCTCCATTATCTCATTGCCGTCTATGCACGGTTGCAGCAGTCGCTTGTAGTCTTTCACCTTCAGGTCGGCCAGTTTCCGGCGCACTGTGCGGAAATTCTCAAGGAACAGCCGCTTGCGGGTTTCGTTCTTGCTCGTTATGTCGGCCTCGCAGAGCAGCATGAGGTCGTCCGCGTCGTCGCCGGCATCGTTCATAAGCCTCCTTACGGCACTGTCCGTGACTGTCTCGTCGGCTATTGAGATGGGGCGCATGTGCAGATCCACGAGCTTTTGCACGTACTTCATCTTCGCGTCGAGCGGCAATGACAGCCGCCGGAACACCTGCGGCACCATCTTTGCGCCCACATAGTTGTGGTTATGGAACGTCCACCCCACCGCATTGTCCCACCTTTTGGTGCGCGTCTTGCCTATATCGTGCATCAAGGCCGCCCAGCGGAGCCATAGGTTGTCGCTCTTTGAGCACACGTTGTCGAGCACTTCGAGGGTGTGGTAGAAGTTGTTCTTGTGGCTCCGGCCGTTCCTTGTCTCCACTATGTCGAGCGCTGCCAGTTCCGGGAACACGAGATTCAGCAGCCCGCACCGCTGCAAATCGACAAAACCCCGGCTCGGCGTGCGCGTCAACATTATCTTGTTGAGTTCGTCCTTGACGCGTTCGCCGCTGACAATGCCTATCCTGCCGGCGTTACGCACCAATGCGTCGAAGGTCTCGTCCTCGATTATGAAGTTCAACTGAGTGGCAAACCTTATGCAACGCATCATTCTGAGCGGGTCATCCGAAAAGGTTATGTCCGGGTCGAGCGGCGTTCTTATTATTCCGTCCTCCAGATCGTAGATGCCGTCGAACGGGTCAACAAGCTCGCCGAACCGCTCTTTGTTCAGGCACACGGCCATTGCGTTGATGGTAAAGTCGCGTCTGTTCTGGTCATCCTCCAGAGTGCCGTCCTCAACCACGGGCTTGCGCGAGTCGTGGCTGTAGCTTTCTTTCCGCGCACCGACGAACTCCACCTCCAGGTCGCGCAGTTTCACCTGGGCAGTGCCGAAGTTGCGGAACACAGTCAGCCGCGCCTTGCGCCCGAGAGTCTTCTTCAGCTCGTCGGCCACGCGTATTCCGCTGCCCACAACCACCACATCGATGTCGTTGGAGGGGCGTTCGAGGAACAAGTCGCGCACATATCCGCCCACGACATAGCACTCCACGCCGAGCCGGTCGGCCGCAGCCGATATCTGGTGGAACACTTCCTTGTCCAAAGCCTGTGCCAGTTCGCTGTCAGAGAGTATCTTCATTGCTGTATTCCGTGCATTACCGTTGTGAAAAGCGGTGCAAAGGTAGCGCAAAAAGGGGAGATATACAAACAAACCGCTCGTTTGGCTACGGGCGGAGGGCTGCGTTGCCGAGGCGGATGCGATACTTAATGTACAAGATGCGATACCTTATATATAAAAAGAGCCGTGGTTTCCGGTCTTTTCAGCCCAGTTTTATGCCTTGCCTTTGCAGCTCTTCGGCCACGCAAACAAGCTCCTGGTACCACTCACTGCCGAAGCGGCGGGTGAGAGGGGCTTCGAGAAAGCGGTAAAGGGGCAGCTTCAGTTCGCGTCCCTTGGCCACTGCCGGTGCGCAAACGCTCCAACGGTGGTAGTTAAGGGCTGACCTTCCGTCGCTCAGACGCTTCTCCCTTATGGGATAGAGGGCGCAGCTGACGGGCTTGACGAACGGGGTAAGCCCTGCCCGATAGGCCTTTTCGAGGGCGCAGAAGCAGCAACCGTTCTCGTGGCAGGTGAACACGCAGTCCTTACCTCCCACGATACTGGTCACGAGGTCGCCCTCTTGGTCGCAGTAGGCCACGCCCTGCCTGTCGATAACCGCCTGTGCTCCGGCTGTCAGACCGTCCCATACGGCGTCGAGGGCGGCCTCTATTTCCGCCGTTTCGTCAAGGGTTACGGGTGCTCCGGCATCGCCTTCCACGCAGCACTCGCCGTGACACGCGTCGAGATCGCAGCAGAAACACTCGGTAAATATGTCGGACGACACCAGCACGTCGCCAATTTCAAGTATCATTGTGCTATGTTCTTATTATAATAAGGTAAGGCTTTCGCTTCATCAAGGCTGAAAATGCATCATTAAGGCAGGGGCTTTTCGGTCATTAAGACAAGCACCGCTTTATTAAGGCAGGGGCTTTTGAGGGCTTTACAGTGCGCTTCACCATTCGACAGGAGTCTCTCCGTGCTCCTCAAGATAGGCGTTGGCGCGCGAAAAGTGGTGGTTGCCGAACCATCCGCCACGGTTTGCCGACAATGGGGAGGGGTGTACCGACTGCAAGACCAGGTGTCTGGACGTGTCAATGAGCGGCGCTTTGCTGCGCGCATAGCCGCCCCAGAGGATGAAAACGAGGTGGTCGCGCCCGGCGTTGAGTGCCTTTATGGCTGCGTCGGTGAACGTTTCCCACCCCTTACGCTGGTGGCTTGCGGCCTGATGTGCCCGCACTGTGAGTGTTGCATTGAGCAGTAGCACCCCCTGAGCGGCCCATCTCGTGAGGTCGCCTGTACGGGGCATGGGTGTTCCGAGGTCGAGTTCTATCTCCTTAAAGATGTTGATGAGCGACGGAGGGAAGCCGGTTCCGTCGGGCACAGAGAAGCTCAGGCCTTGCGCCTGGCCGGGTTCGTGGTAGGGATCCTGCCCTATAATGACCACTTTCACCCGGTCGAAGGGGCAAAGGTTGAACGCATTGAATATCAAACTGCCCGGCGGATAGCACGTATGTTGTGCATATTCGGTGCGCACAAAGGCTGCAAGGTCTGCGAAATACTGCTTTTCAAACTCGCCGCCGATGTGTTTTTTCCACGATTCCTCTATGTTTACGTCCATTGTCTTGCCGTGTTTCCTTGTCCAATCTGTAGTTTTTCCCTGTCTTTCTTGCCGTTTTCCTTTGTCTTTCTTGCAGCGTTTCCCTGCATATTGTGCCGTGTTGCCCTGTCCCGTCAGCCGAAAAAGGCCGGCGGTGCGGCGCTTTGTCACGCCCTGTTGCCGCTGTGCGGTGCAGAAACCGCCCTGTTGCGGCTAAAGACCGCTGACGTTGTGCAGTCGCATGAGGTTGTCATTCCACAGGTTACGCAGGTATTCCGTGTCGCCAACCTCGGCGTAGTCGGTTATAACGAGGTGCAACAGCCCGGTTATCTCGCTCTTTTCTATGCGCATCTCCCAGTAGGCGTTGTCGTCATCGATATAGTCCCACTTCATTTTGATGTGACTGTTCTTCTCCCTCTCCACGATTTTTGCCGTGCGGGTGTCGTGTTGCCGCCATGCGTCTCCCCATGTGAATGTCATAACTCCGCCGTTTTCGCGCACCTCGTCGGCCATCCATTTCTGCAAACCGGCATCGGTGCTTATCATACCCCATATTATTGACGGGCTTCTCGTGGCGAGTTCGTATTCAACAGTCAGCTTTTCTCTGTCCATAGTCTTCGGGTTGTATGGTTGAAAGTAAAAAGACAAAACGTCAATACATGGCACAAATTTACGAAAAAAGCCCGTTTTGCCCTAAATGTTTCGGTGGAAAATGAACGGAAAGCGGCGGAGACGGAGGCAGGGAGTAAAGGTTTTTCGCCGGCAACGGGCGCAGTGGGAAGATGCAGGAACGGTGTTCCCAAAGGCAAAACGCACGGATTCAAGCACAGGAACGCAGCCTTTTGCAAGTCTCTGACGGCCAGTCGCTTCCAGAAACCGCCGGGTTACGCATCGTAAACGGCACAGTTACGCATCGCAAACGGTGCATCTACGGGTCGTAAACCGACCGTTTAAGAACCGCAAACCGCCGGGTTATTGTTCCCCACCGTTGCAGTTGCCGGAAACATCGGGCTGTTTGGGGTGCGAAAGCCACGCCTTTATGTCAGAAAATATTTAGGGTTTTGCCGGAAGATGCATGGTCCGGCACCGGGAAATATAAGGTATTGCAGCTGAAAATGTATGCGCCAGTAACGGGGAGACATCGGTTTTTTGGGCGCAAATGCCGGGGTTGCGGAATATTTCCGCCGTGAAAATTTTGATAAACGGAAACTTTGGCTTACCTTTGCACCCGCAAAACACACGTTGGCGGGATAGCTCAGCTGGTTAGAGCGTCGGATTCATAATCCGGAGGTCGTGGGTTCGGGTCCCACCCCCGCTACATTTGCAGGCAAGGGCAGCATCTGTTGAGGATACTGCCCTTGCCGTTTTTATATAATAATGTGCCGCCGCCGTATGCCGAACCCATGCCTTGGCGGCGCGGAAGCGTACACTTGAGTGTACAGAAACAGCAAAGCCACAGGCTGTAAACCCGTGGCTTCATGATCGTTTCGCCATGCCTTGGCGGCGGAAAGCGGTGCGTACGAGATTCGAACTCGTGACCTCCTGCGTGACAGGCAGGCATTCTAACCAACTGAACTAACGCACCTGTTCCTCTTAAATGCGGCTGCAAAGATATGCATTTTCCCCGAACAGACAAAAAGAATAGGAAAGAAATTTGTATCTTTGCCCCTGTATATACCTAAAAACGTTATGCTTATGACCCGTAAGACAGCCATAATGATAGCAGCAACTGCCCTGATGGCAGTGGCGTGTTCAGAGAACAAGAGCGAGAAACAGGCCGAAGCCTTGCTCGAAAAGGCGGAGGTGGAGTACAAGACAGGGCAGTATGACAAGGCTCTGCGCACCATCGACTCGCTGCGGAAAGCCTTTCCCGAAGCCATAAAGGCACGCAAGGAGGGACTGAAACTGTATCAGAACGTGGCCTTAACGCAGGCTCAGAGCGACCTCGCACGCACGGACAGCTTGCTTCAGGCGGTCAAACAGGAGTATGAACAGGCCAAAAGCCAGGCGGAAGCGGCTAAGAAAGAACTGCGGGCAACGGCAGCGGAACTGCAGAACGTGACACTTCTGAAGGTGCGTCTCGACTCTTTGCAGGTGCAATTTGACGTGCAGTGCGCCAAGATAAAGTACATCCACAAGCGCCAAAAGGAGTGACAGGGCGGAAGAACCGACGCTCCATTTCCGGCGTTTCGTTCGTTTGTTACGTCATTTTTAAGTAATTTTGCACCGCATACTATAGTATTATGGAACAGGAAGGGAACGTTACGGAACGGCAGTTCGACCAGGCCGTGCAGGAATGTAGGTCACTGTTTGTGAAGAAGCTGCACGACTACGGTGCGTCATGGCGCATCCTGCGCCCCTCATCGCTTACAGACCAGCTCTTCATCAAGGCCAAACGCATACGCAGTCTTGAGATTAAGAAGGAGGCAATGGTCGATGAGGGCATACTGCCCGAGTTCGTTGCGATAGTGAACTACGGCATCGTCGGACTGATACAGTTGGAGAAAGGCTTCGCTGACCGTGTGGACATGGACGTCGAGACGGCCATATCCCTATACGACAAGCACGCTCTCGATGCGCTCAACCTGATGAAACGCAAGAACCACGACTACGATGAGGCGTGGCGGACGATGCGTGTGAGCAGCTATACCGACTTCATACTGACAAAGATTGAACGTGTCAAGGAGATTGAAGACCTCAACGGCGAGACGCTGGTGAGCGAGGGAATCGCCTCAAATTATATGGACATCATCAACTACGCCGTGTTCGGCATCATAAAACTCAGCGAGTGACCGGCGGCAAAATACTGAGAGCTGTGGCGGTAAACGTGTGCCGTCTTGTGGTTGCGGCCACGTTCATCCTGTCCGGATTCGTCAAAGCCGTTGACCCGACTGGCACTCAGTATAAGATAGACGACTATCTGAAGGCTCTGGGACTGGC
>CAVHML010000056.1:0-12971 GCA_963636905.1 bacterium | reverse complement strand
GGCTTTTGCAGCACGAATACGGCCAGCGTCAGGGCGTAGAATCTAAGGAGGAAAAGCAGTCTTGTCTTCATCTCTCGGTGTCTTTCACTCGTATTAGCGTCAGTCCGTCACGCAGGGGCAGCATCACGCACTCCACCCTCGCATCGCTTGCCACCATGTCGTTGAAGCGTTCTATGCCCACGGTCTGCCGGTCTTTGTCGTAGGAGTGGTCAACCACGTGGCCGTCCCACAGCGTGTTGTCGGCCAGAATGAGTCCGCCCGGTCTGACAACCGTGAGGGCCATCTCGTAAGCCTCAATGTATTTGCGCTTGTCGCCGTCGAGGAAAGCCAGGTCGAAGCTCACTCCGAGCTTGGGAGCCTCGACCACCGCGTCGCCTATGATGAACTCAATGCGGTCGGCCACAGGACTGTTTTCAATCCACGGACGGGTGAAGTCCTCCTGCTCGTCGTTAATCTCGAATGTGTATACCTTGCCGCCCTTGGGCAGTCCCTCGGCCAAGCAGATGGCGCTATAGCCGCTGAACGTGCCCACTTCGAGCACATTTCTCGCTCCGCTTATTGCCACGAGCATCTTCAGCAGCCGCCCTTGCAGGTGGCCGCTGGCCATGCGCCCGTGGAGCAATTGTATGTTGGTGGCACGATAGAGGCGGTAGAGATAGTCGCCCTCAGGCTCTATGTGGCTCAGCACATAGTCGTCGAGTGAAGCATAGTCCATAATATTATGCAGTTATCGTTACGGCTGTAATTTTATGGAACAACCATTCACTACTTGTGCTTCAGCAACGCTTCGAGCGCGAGGCGGTAGGAGTCGAGTCCGAAACCGCATATCACGCCCAGACAGGCGCATGATATGAATGAATGATGGCGAAACTCCTCGCGCTTGTGAACGTTGGATATGTGTACCTCCACCGCAGGGCAGCGCAGCGAGCGCAGGCAGTCTTGCAGGGCTATGCTGGTGTGGGTGTAGGCTCCGGCGTTGAGTATCACTCCATCGAAAGTGAAGCCCACCTCCTGCAACTTGTTGATAAGCTCGCCCTCAATGTTGCTTTGGTAGTAGTCTATCTGCACGTCGGGATAGGCCGCACGCAACGTTTTCAGGTAGCTTTCAAACGAGTCGCTACCGTAGATGCCCGGTTCGCGCACGCCAAGAAGATTGAGGTTGGGGCCGTTGATTATCTGTATCTTCATGTCTGTCGTGAAGTTGAATTAGAGTGGAAATTGTGTATTGCAGTCAGAGCATGGACATTCCACACCCACTAACCGTGCGGCAAAATTACGTAAAAAGTTCCTTATGAGCGCATTGTGCCAAGTAGTTTTTCATCGAAGCAAAGCGGCTACTCCACCGTCAGCTCCGTCGTTACCGCCTTCAAGCCCTTTGCTTTGGCCACCACCTTCACCTTTCCGGCCTTGGCCTTTGAGCGCACAATGAGTTGGCAGCGGCCTTGATATGTGGTGCGGCTGTCGCCCTGCCACGGTTCGTCGCTAAGCATGTCGTCGCTGGCCACGCCCGCGTTGGTGCCCTGACCGGTCACTTTGAAGTCCAACAGCACGGGGTCTTGGCACACGTTGCCTTCGCTATCCACCACGGTATAGTCGAGATAGATTAGGTCGAGGCCGTCGGCCTTCATGCCGCTTCGGCTTGCGCTTACCACGATGCGAGCCGGTTTGCCCGCCGTGCGCACCACGTCGTCGGCCACCTTCACTCCGTTGTTATATCCCACGGCGCGCAGTTCGCCCTTGGCGTAAGGCACGCTCCACACCAGTTCGGGAGCCTTGTCCCTTGGAGGCAACTGTTTGCGCCCGAGGCTCTTGCCGTTGAGCAGCAGTTCGGTCTCATCGCAGTTGGTCATCACCTGCACATCGAGCGTATCGCCATCGGCGTAGTTCCAATGTTCTTCAAGCGGTATCCACGTCATCTTCAGGTCGTTCCACACGAGCGAACCTTGCCCCTTGCGCGGCCTCGTCACTATCTTTGCCATGGGGGCGGCGGTGTAGAAGCTCTTGACGCTCTGCCCGAGCGGCTTCAGACGGTTGGTGAAGCTCACCAAACCGCGCACCCAACCCTTGGCCGGCCAGCCGAACGACTCGCCGATGTAGTCGGTGCCACCCCAGTAGAACTGCCCTACGGGATAGGAGTGGTCGTAGTTGAAGTAATCGTAGCCAAGGTCGCCCACGGCCAGCTCGCCCTCCATGAATATCAGTTGGGGGTATTTCTTGTGGTCTTCGTCCCAGAATTGTTCAAGATAGTTGGTGCTTACAACGTCGGTGTAGAACTCAAACTGGTGGGGGTCGGCGGCGTTGAAAGCTCGCAGGTTGTTCTTTTTCGTCACGCTGCCGTAGCGGTTGGGATACTGGCTGCACGTGGCCATGCGCGAGGGGTCGATGCTTTTCGCCTCCTGCAAGAGCCGCTTGAGCATGTCAACGCCGCCGCTTTGGGTATAGTCCTTGCGTATCTGCTGATAGGTCTCGTTGCCCACGCTCCACACAAACACCGAGGGGTGGTTGCGGTCGCGCCGCATCTGGTCGCGCAAGTCGCGCAGATGCAGTTCGCCCATCTTCGCCCCTTTGCCGTAGTAGCTGTCTTCCCACTTGTCGAAAAACTCGTCCACGATGAGCACTCCATGGCTGTCCGCCCAGTCGAGCACATACTGCGGATAGGCGTTGTGGGACAGGCGCAAGCCGTTGCAGCCCAAGTCGCGGGTAACGGCCTCAAGCCGCTGGTCCCATGCCGCCTTGAACGCCGCTGTACCGAGAGGGCCGAGGTCGGTGTGGAGGCACACTCCGTTGACATACACCCGCTTGCCGTTCACCAGCAGTCCCTCGTCGGGAGTAAGCTCAATGTCGCGTATGCCGAAGACGGTCTCATAGGTGTCAGCCTCGGCCATTTCCTTGGCGGGCGACGGGTAGTGCGTGGTGTAAACCTTGCTCACCGCCTTGTACAGTTTGGCCGCGCCAACGTTCCAAAGCTGCGGATTGTGTACGGCTATGCGCTGGCTGAAGGTGTAGGTCTCGCCGCCCTTAAACGGGGCTACGGCCTCTTTTGTGGCCACAATGCGTCCGTCGGGGTCTGTTATCTCCGTCACGAGGCGGCACAATACGGAGTCCTTGCCCTCGTTGGCTATGCTCGTCTCTATGGCCACGGTGGCCTTGTCGGCGCTAATCTTGGGCGTTGTCACGTATGTGCCGTAGCGCGCCACGTGCACGGGGTCGAGCACATCCACCCACACGTCGCGGCTTATGCCCTCGCCGTTATACCATCGGCTGCTCTTCGTGTAGGTGTTGTCGTAGCTCACGGCAATCACGTTGTCGCCCTGTCGCAGTTTGTCCGTAGCGTCAACGGCAAAGTCCATGTAGCCGTTGGGGTGGTCGCCGTCGCAGAGTTGGCCGTTTATATATACCTTAGCGTCACGGTAAACGCCCTCAAACTCCAGCACGAGCCGCTTGCCCAGCCACTCTGCCGGCACTGTGAGATGCCGCCTGTACCATCCGCGCCCCAGTTTGCGGAAGCCGTTGCGTGTACTTGCGCCGTCGCCCCGCTTGACAAAAGCTCCATAGACGGCTGCGTCGTGGGGCAAATCAACGGTTTGCCACTTCGTGTCGTTATAGTCTGGTCGCTCGGCACCGGCCACTTCGCTGCGCTGAAATTTCCATCCAAGATTGATGTTGTGACGCTCCCTTGCCTCTGCGGCAAGGACGCAAAGCAGCGCAATGGCTGCTGCAATAGTCTTCTTTCCCATTGTTTTAGTAGTTGTATTTGCTTGAAAGTATTGGTAGCTGCTTGCTTTACCGTATGCAAAGTTAGCGGTTTTGTGCGAAAAACAGGCCGTTTACGCATCGCAAACAGGCCATTTACGCATCATAAACGGGCGGTTTGGCCATCGTAAACGCACCGTTTATGACAGCCAAACGGGCGGTTGGCCGGTGGAGACGGCTGGCTTTGCGGCGGCTTGATGCGCGGTTTGGCTTGACTTAAATCAAAAATAGGCGTAAAAAACCGTAAATCGGCGGATGATATTTTGTGGGCGTACACAAAGTTAGTACCTTTGCTGCGCTTTCGGGAGAAAGTACTGTTATTCATTAGGTTAGTAGTTAATAGATTTAAGGTAAAGATTATGTTATTAGATTTTCAGACAACGGTCATGTTGGTATCGGTTGTTATTATGACTGTTCTGAGTGTTTACACTTTGATTAATACCAACATCCGTTAGGAAAGAGCGCGGGGTGAGTGATTCATACCGCGTTCTTTTTTTGTCTTGATGCGGAGGCTTTGGTGCCGCACGGGCGCAGACAGGCTTCCCAACATTGCCCCTGCGTCAAGTTTTACAGGGGTTTAGCCCGTTCGGGCGGCCTAAATATTGTATCTTTGCAGCGATTTGCATTATCTTGTCACAACCCCAAATATATGGAAACAGACAACCTTTCGGGCAAGAACATACTTGTTACCGGCGCTTCGGGCTTCATCGGCAGCTTCATAGTGGAGGAGGCGTTGAAGCGGGGCATGAATGTATGGGCGGCTGTGCGCCGTTCGAGCAGCCGACAGTGGCTCGCTGACTCCCGCATAAACTTCATTGAGCTTGACTTTGGCAGCCGGAAAGCCATCACAGAGGCTCTCCACGGACACGTGTTCCACTATGTCGTGCATGCCGCAGGGGTCACAAAGACCCTCCATACCGACGACTTTTTCCGCATAAACGCCGACGGTACGGCCAATCTGGCGGCGGCTCTCATAGACGTACAGATGCCTTTGCGCCGCTTCGTGTTTCTCAGCAGCCTCAGCGTCTTCGGCCCTGTGCGCGAGCAACAGCCGTATTGCGACATAGAACCTGGCGATGAACCGCGTCCCAACACCGCCTACGGGCGCAGCAAACTGGAGGCCGAGCGCCGTTTGGATGCGGTTGAGGGACTGCCGTGCGTCACGTTGCGCCCCACAGGCGTATATGGTCCGCGCGAAAAGGACTACTTTCTCATGGCGAAAAGCATCAAGGGACACAGCGACTTTGCCGTGGGCTACAGTCCCCAGGACATCACTTTCGTGTATGTTCAGGACGTGGTGCAGGCCGTATTCCTTGCCTGTGACCACGGCAAACCGGGCGGAAAGTACTTCCTGACCGACGGCCGGGTGTATTCGTCGCGCACCTTCAGCGACCTGCTGTGCCGGGAAATGGGCGTGAAGTGGGTGCTCCGCATAAAAGCTCCGCTGTGGTTGCTGCGCGTGGTCACGTGGTTCGGCGAGTGGACAGGCCACATCACGGGCAAGGTGACGGCTCTCAACAACGACAAGTACCACATTCTCCGTCAGCGCAACTGGCGTTGCAATATATCAAACGCCCGTGAGGAGCTGGGCTACAAGCCCGAATACGGTCTGGAACGCGGCGTGAAACTGACCGTAGAGTGGTACAAAAAGCACGGCTGGCTGTAGCTTTTCCATTGGAAAACCTACTGTTCCCGTGTCCGAAACCGATGACTTCAGTGTTGTAATGAAAGCGATAACCGACATTTTCCGTATAGAAAAAAGCCCGAAGAAGGGGCTGCTGGCAATAGAATGGGTGGTGCTTGGCTACCTTGTGCTGACGCTTTTGCTCATGTTTTTCACCTATACAAAGCTCCACAACCCCGAGTCTATGCTCTGGGGACGGCTGCGTATTGTGGCCATAACCGCCGCTTTGTGGCTCGTGTACAGACTTGTTCCGTGCCGTCTGACGGTGTTTTTCCGCGTGGCAGTGCAGATGGCTTTGCTCTCCTGGTGGTATCCTGACACCTACGAGTTCAACCGTATGTTCCCCAATCTCGACCACATTTTCGCCCGATGGGAACAGGATTTGTTCGGTTGCCAGCCCTCCCTGCTCTTCTGCAGCCGCATTGGCGGGGCGGTATTCAGCGAATTGATGGATCTGGGCTACTCTTCCTACTTCCCAATGATAGTCCTTGTCACCGTCTATTTCTTCGGTTGGCGTTACAGGGAGTTCGGTCGCGCGTCGTTTGTCATTCTTGCGTCGTTCTTCATCTACTACATTATATATATACTGCTGCCTGTTGCAGGGCCGCAATACTACTATAATGCCGTCGGACCGGGCGAAATAGCGCGCGGAAACTTCCCGGACATAGGCCATTACTTCGCCACTAACCAGGACGCGCTGGCGAGTCCCGGCTACAAAGAGGGCTTCTTCTACCGCATGGTGGCCGACGCGCACGCCGCAGGGGAGCGTCCCACGGCAGCTTTCCCGAGCAGTCACGTGGGCGTAAGCACCATCCTGATGCTCCTCGTGTGGTCATCCAAGAACCGCAAGCTGCTGCTTTTCCTCCTGCCTTTCTACGTGTTGCTGTGCCTCTCCACGGTGTATATCTACGCCCACTACGCCATTGACGTGCTGGCAGGATGGCTTTCGGCACTGCTGCTGTACGGAGTCCTGTATTTCGGATATGGGAGATGGTGCCGGAAATGAGGGGCTTCAAACCATAAGACAAGGCTTCCCGAGCCACAGCAACAGGCTCTTCAAGCAAGAGCAACAGGCTCTTCACGCAAAGACAACAGGCTTGCCGGACAAGTGAACCGGCGGTATGAGAAAAGAGAGTGGCCAAGACTTCGGTCTTGACCACTCTCTTTGTGAAGTTGGACCAACGGGACTCGAACCCATAATGACAGAACCAAAACCTGTAGTGTTACCATTACACCATGGTCCAATACCTCCTTACGAGGTGCAAAGGTAATGTTTTCCACTGTCATTGCCAAACAATCCGACTGTTTTTGTTGCCGTTGCAGCCGCCGGAGCGGTTTCTCCAGCCGCCTGAAAGTGGCTTCGGTTCAGCGCAGCCGGCCTGTTCCGCTTCGTGCTTCTGACACTTCCGTTTCATAACCCGGATGTCCGCATTTCATAACCCGCCGGGTTAGTTGTCGTAAACGGGCGGTTTGGCTATCGTAAACGGGCGAGTTACGGAGTGCAAACGGGCGGTTTACGATTCGCAACTGCGGCGGTTGTTTGGCGGAAACCGTTGGGAGGTCAGTCCCAATCGTCCCAGTTGTCATACGAATGCCACCCGGCATCGGCCTCATCGGGTGCGTCTTCGCTGTCGCCGATGCCTATCCCGGTGTCGCCATCCACGCTGCTTATGGACGACGAGTTGAACATCAGTGCGTCGGCAAGCTCCACTATTGCCGTGAAAGGCTTTGCATATTGTTTCTTTTCCATGGCTTTCAGTGCTGTTTGATGGTTTTCTTTCCGTTTCTGTCTATCACGATTCTTCCGCCCGTATTGCCGTTGCCGGTGCGCCGTCCGCCGAGTGTCCACAGCTGTTCCGTGCGGTTGCTGTCCGCCGGCGCAAGGTCTATGGCTGTCAGTTCGCCGTTGTCTATGGTGAAGTGCGCAATCTTTGCTTCCGAAGCGCTGCCGTTGGGCGCGATATAGGCACGCATTCCCTTGAGCGTGGTGCTGCCTTTCGAGGGGTAGAGCTTGTCGCCGCTTATGAAATAGCTGCCTTCAGGCACGGTAACGGTGGCCTTGTATGACCCTACGAGGCTGAAATTGGTGCCTCCGGCCTTGGGTTCTGTGCCGTCGGAAGCCTTGACGGTTCGGCCACGGAACGTATAGGAACTTCCTGCGGTCGAGGTTTTAAGCAGCACGGGTACGTTTGCCTCTATGCTTGCATCGGCTTTGGTGCTGAAGTTGACCGTTGCGTTGGCGGCATCGGCACTGTTCTCGCTGAACACCGCCACCTTGGTGTCACTGCCAAAGGCGGTCTTGGTCTCGCTGTCGGTCAGACTGAACGGCAGACAGACCGTATTCCACACGCCGGCCTTGATGTTGCGGTTGAGAGTCACCGTTACGTTGTCCATATCTGTATCGTTGGCGAAGTCGGCGGCTTCGTCTATGGTAGTGAACGTGGCCGAACCGTAATAGTAGAGGCGGAAGTTGTCGAACAAAGTCCAGTCGCCGTCAGCGCCGGTGCCGCAGATGCCTACGGTAAGGTCGCCGTCGGCACTGCCTGAAACGGTATTTTCATAAAAGTTCTGGGCGAAATACTGTGCGGCGCCCACCATGCTGTTGGGTCGGAAGAGGCCGTCTCCGCCGCTGACCAGTGTGGTGGTGTATTGCACATCGCTGTGCCAGTCGCTTGCGGAGTACAGTTGCGTGGCCGAACCCTCGGCCATAAGGTTCTTCACCTGCTGCTTGTTGTTGTCGCAACCGTTGAGATAGATGTAGGAATCAACCTCGTCGGTGCCGTTTTTATAGGCAGTATAGGCCGTAACATTGTCCGTCCCTATGCGCTCAAACGCCTGTACGTTGAGCGTATATCGGCCTTCGGGCATGGCTGTAAGGGTCTGGTAGAAGTCGAAATCCTCTTTGAAATACTCTGCATTGCGCCCCGTTGCGTCATAGCCGGGGGCGATTTGATAGCTCCAACCGTCGGTGGCATTGCTGTCAAAGGAAGGGTTTGCGAGCAGGAAAGTAAGGTCGAAACACTTGTTTTCGTTCATGTCAACAGTGCCGACAAAGGTCTTTACGGCTGCTGACACGACTGCTGTCTGCTCCGCAACGTCGGCTGCGCAATCCACAGCGGCGGCTTTTCCGGCAGCCTCTACGGCAGTTTGCTTCAGCGAAGCCACGGCATTGTCGCAGTCAACGTACACATCAGTTGCGGCAAGCGTGTTGTCTGCGCCGGCCAGCATGGCGTTGAAACTGGCGGAAGCGGCAGCCGGAAGCACAAAATCGGGTGCATCGGCATCGGCAACGTTGGCCATTTCGGTGTAGGACGTGCCGTCTGCTGACAGCGACAGGCTGTATGACGAGGGAAAGTTGGCCGCTTTCTTGCCGCCGACCGCCGTGTCGCTCTGGCGTGGATACAAGACAACTCGGCTGATTTGGCGGGTTTCGCTGAGCGTGGCGGTAATCGTTATGTCAACATTGGCGTTGTTGGTAGGCGTAGAGGTATAGCCTGTCGCCTCATTGGCTATGGTTCCGTTGTTTATGTAGGCGAGTCGCCAGTTGTAACTGTTGCCCCACTCGTCTGTAGTGGCGAACGACGCTTGCGGAGCGATGTTGTTTCCGTCCGCATCGTATATCTCTATCTCTGCAAACTGGCAGTACATGTTGTTTTTGTCAGTCGATGCCCTGAGACCAAGCTTCGTTACATTGAGTTTAACGTGGGTTGCCGTGGTATTGTTGCAGGGCAGTTCCACCATGGAACGCGGCAGGTCGGAAGCCAGAGATATGCTGTTTGCACCCGTTTGGGCAGACACAGGGAGTGCCAGTGCTGCCGCCATGGAGGCGACAGCAATAGTGTTTCTTTTCATAAACAGTCGGTTTTTAGTTCTTCACTATCATCTTCATGCCCTTGGAGAGGCAAAGTCCGGGGCGCGGAGAGGCGAGCGGCTGTCCGCCAAGCGTGAACAGGCGGCGTCCGGCGACCTCTGTATCATTGTCAAACGACGGCATACAGTCCATAGCCGTGGCCTCTGACGGGCCTACGCTTAGGTTGTAGGCACCCGAACCGAGCAGTATCACTGCGCTTTCACCCGTCTTTTCCACCGAAATCACTCCGTTGCGACCTGCCTCGATGGTCTTCCCGTCCTCGGAAACGCTGTTGCCAAGGGTGCAGGGCAGCGTCACGCGACCCACACTGTTGGCAGGTATCTCTATCGTGTAGGCCACTGTCTGCCCGTCAGTGCGCTCCCAAGCACAGCGCACCTGGCCGTATATGGTGCGTGTGGCCACGTCCAGCTTCGTCATGTCGGCAGGAAGCCACGGGGCAATGGCCACTGTGTCGCACCCGAACCCTGCGTTGGCGATGCCTCCGAGCTGTGAAAAGAACCACTCTTCGATATGGTTCATCATGCAATGGTTCTGGGAAAAGGCTCCTACATCCCAGTATTCCGGGGTGGTAGTGTAGCCTTGCTCTACCCACCAACCGTAACTTGGACAGTCTGTCTGGTTGGCCATTTGATAAACAATGTCGTTGTAACCATAGCGAGCCAGTGACATGAACAGCGGCTTAAGGGCTATTTCGCCAGTCTTGATCTTGTAGTTGTCCTGCTTCACCCGTTCGGCCAGCCGCGCAGCCACAAGGGTTTCGTTGGCGGGGTCAACCAGTCCGTAGTACAAAGGCATGGCCTGTTCCGACTGTCGGCCGTTGGCATAGTTGCCGTCCTTGTAGTAACGGTCATTGAATGCCTTGCGCGTTTTCTCGGCCTGTGCGTTGAAGGCATCGGCATCGGCGGTATGGCCAAGTTCGACGGCCACTTCGCCCATGGCGCGCAACATATAATAGTAGGTAGTGGTGATGGTAAACTCTCCCGGAACGAGCGGATTTACTCCGGCAGTCTCCTGTCCCCAGTCGCTGAGCACGCTGTAGGAACTGCCAGGCATGATGTTGTCAACCGTCTTTGACGTGTAGTAGTCCATCAAACGCTTCATTTGGTCGTAGTAGGCGGCTATTGTAGTGCGGTCGCCGTACTGTTTCCACGAGCGGTAGGGCACGAGGATGGCCGCACCTCCCCAGTTGGGGTCGTCATCATAGACGGACATGAAGTGCGGAACGGTGCTCGGCACGCGCCCGTTGGCGTATTGCGCGTCGAAACAGTCGAGGACAACCTTCTGGAAGAACGTCTCCATGTCGTAGTTATAGACGAGTGAGTTGTACATCTCGTTGGGTACGTCGAGCCAACCCAGCTTCTCGCGATGCGGACAGTCGGTGATTGAATTGTACAACTGGCTCTGTATGCCGTCGCGACAGATGGTGTGGATGTCGTTCAACAGTTGGTTTGAGGTGGTGAAAGTGCCTACCTGGTCCATGTCGCTGCGTATGCGCATGGCCGTAAAGTCACCGGGTGAGGGTGCTTCGTCAAGGCCTATTATCTGCAAATAGCGGAATCCGTGGTACATAAACTCCGGTCCCCACTCCTCAACTCCGCCGTCTCCGGCAAAGGTGTAGGTCTCATAGGTGTCGGCAGTGCCCGTGTAGTAGTTCTCCATGAACACCGATCCGTCGGCGTTGAGGCTCTCTCCCTCGCGCAGAGTGATGGTCTGGCCGGGTTTACCCTTCAGTCTGAAGCGGTATTGTCCTGCGAAATTGCGGCCGAAATCGACCACATAGAGGTGGTAGCCGCCGCTGTAGGTGCTGTTTACCGCCACTGCCGGCCACTCTTCCACCACACGCAGCGGTTCGTAGGCGCGGGCTTTCAGCTGGCCGAAGCCCGATGCCTGACTGCTGGCAAAGGCAGGTACATCCACCAACTCGACCGATGGCCACTGGCTGACGTTGAAGTATGCGTCACCAATGCCGCTTATGGCAAGACGAGCGTCGTAGTCTTCACCTCCCCACCAGTTGCTCCCAAGCGTGGGCGAGGGAGTTGTGTGCCAGTTGCCGTCGGTTGCGATTATGTCACTCGTGCCGTCGGTGTAGTCAACGTGCAGTTCTGCCTTGATGGCCTTGGTGCCGCTGTTGCGTATCTCGCCCTTCGAGTAGCGTCCGGAGAGCACATCGACGTTGAAAATGCCGCCGGCCAGACGCGCGATTACGGTATTTGTGCCTTGGCGCAGCAGCGGTGTCACGTCGTAGGTGGAGTAGAGCACGGTCTTTTCATATTCGGATTCGCCTGGTTCGAGCACGTTTTGCGTTACGGGAGTGCCGTTCAGCGTCATCGTAAACACACCGAGACCTGACGCATAGAGCCGTGCGCGGCTTATGGTCTTGCCCTCTGCGAGGTCGAAGTTGCGCCCGAAGTATGGCACACGGATGCTGTTGTCGGCAAAGGAAGGGGCTGCTGCATCAGTGGCAGTATAGACCGTAGCATAGTCTCCAGCCTCTGTGCCCGTCTGGATGGTGTATGACGATGGGAAGTTGGCCGCTTCCGTACCGCTTGCGGCCTTGTCGTCCTGACGGGGATAGAGCACGAGGCGGTCAACCTGCATGGTTTCGCCCAAGTCGGCCACTATCCACACGTGCTGATTGGCCGAACTGAACTGGTGGGTGGTGTATCCGAGGGTTGTGCCGCCCACTATTCCGTCGGTCAGATAGCTGATATTCCATGCGCCGATTGTCCATGTGTCACTGGCGGTAATGGTTGCCGTGCGCGCCACGTTGCGCTCTCCGCTGTAAATCTCCATCTCCGCCAGTTGCAGAAAGTAGTATCCGGCATCGGTAGAGGCAGGAAGTCCGAGCTTTGTAGCGTCGAGTTTCACATAACGGCACTGTGTGTTTATTGGAATATCCACACGAGCGTTGGCACTCTTGGGGGCGGTTATCCACTTGGCAGTCCACTCAGTGCCGGGCAGAAACGCCGTGCCGAACGAGCTTTTGCTCTCGGTTGACTGCTGCCCATCGGTGTCATAGACGGTGAGAGACCATTCATACGAGGAGTGCGACTGCAGCGGCGAGCCTTCGTAACGTATCTGGTTCTGGCGCGCCGACTGCACCTTGCCCGACTTCCACACGGTCGTTCCGTCATCCGTGCGCACCGTTATCTCATAGGCAGACTGCCGGAAAGCGCGCCCGTCGCTTATGGTTTCCCAGCTGAATGTAGGGGTCTGGGTGTCTATACCCAAGGGTGACACCAGTCCGTTGACCTTCAGGTTGGCGGTACTGGTCGCTGCGTCTGCACACATCGCCGGGAATGTCAGCAGAACCACGCCGGCCAGAGTTCTCATCTTTGCGGTAAATGTTTCGTAAGTCATAGGTTTTTAGGTTAGATTGCACCGCAAAAATAGCCCGTTCCATCGGTTGATGCAACAGTCCCGGCAGGGTTTGAAACAAAATTCGGCGCAAATGAATTATTAGTTGTCACCCTTGCCGCCCCCAAGGTTCCTATGACGACAGAAAAGAGAGAATACTATTTGAGAGTGAAGAGGGAAGAGTGAAGAGTGAAGAATTTATTTGAGTGAAGAGTGAAGAACGAAGAGTGAAGAATTTATTTACAAAGCGCTGGTCTTAGTGCGCCACCAGACCGCCGTCCACTAAGTAGTGTCCGCCTGTGCAGA
>CAVHML010000055.1:0-12984 GCA_963636905.1 bacterium | reverse complement strand
TGTAGCTCAATAGTTTTCAGTACTTTTGCACCCGAAACCGAAGTGTAAACGTCACATTACTCCCCCGTTTTGACCAAGTTGAGACCATATATAATAATGTATATGCTGCTGTTTGCCGCCGCCGTATCGGCACAATCGCGGCGTAACAGCGCCTACCAGCAGTACATAGACCAGTACAAGGACCTCGCAATCGAGCAGATGAAGCGCTACAAAGTGCCGGCCAGCATCACGCTGGCGCAGGGTTTGCTTGAGTCAGGTGCGGGACTTAGCGAACTGGCACGCAAGGGTAACAACCATTTCGGCATCAAATGCCACACGTGGAGCGGCCCCGCAGTGTATTTTGACGACGATGCAGCCAACGAATGTTTCCGCTCTTACAGCAGTGTGCGCGACAGTTACGAGGACCACTCGCGCTTTCTTGCCTCAGGACGCAGGTACAGAAGCCTGTTCTCCCTGTCACCTACCGACTACAAAGGGTGGGCACGCGGACTGAAAGCCGCCGGTTACGCCACCAATCCCAAGTATGCTGACAGGCTTATATCCATCATTCAGTTGTACGGACTCGACCAGTACGACAAAGCAAAGTCCTACGACAGGTTCTACGCAAAGCACAGTAGCGACCGCCCAGTGGGCGGTGCGGCATTGCATCTCATATACAAATTCAACGAAAACTACTACGTAAAGGCGCGTCAGGGCGATACTTTCGCCTCGATAGCCGCAGAAACAGGCATTTCAAGGAGGCGGCTCGCCAAGTACAACGAGCGCGACAAGAACGACATACTGGCCGAGGGAGACATCGTATATCTAAAGAAAAAGCGCAGGAAAGCACCAAAGGAATACAAGGGAAGGCTGCACTGCGTGCGCCAGGGGCAGTCCATGTACACCATATCCCAGCTCTATGGCATACGCCTCAAGTACCTCTACAAGCTCAACAGGCTCACTCCCGACTACCAAATAAAGGTCGGCGACAGCCTGAGGGTGCGTTAGCCTGATGCCACTCCATGCCTTTAATCCAAGCAAACCGCTATTTATGAGACGCTACTTCATCACTTTCGCCTACGACGGCACGGCTTACCACGGCTGGCAGGTACAGCCAAACGGCAATACCGTACAGGCTGAGATGGAAAAGGCGCTGGCTTTGCTGCTGGCAACGCCCGTGACAGTGGTCGGAGCAGGGCGCACTGACACCGGAGTACACGCCAGTAAGATGGTGGCACACTTCGACATAGAGGGCGAAACCGACTGCCTTCAGCTTGCCTACAAGCTCAACCGACTGTTGCCACGCGACATTTCAGTGGCCAAAATCGAGCCGGTTGCGCCCGACAAGCACGCCCGTTTCAGTGCCACGGAGCGCACTTACCACTACAGAATACATACGGAAAAGAACCCTTTTCTGCGCACTTATTCGTGCGAACTGCACTATCCCCTTGACTTCAACCTTATGAATACGGCTGCCGAACGGCTGCTCCGCTACGATGACTTCGGCGCTTTCTGCAAGAGTCACGCCGATGTGAAGACCACACTGTGCCGGGTTACGCACGCCAAGTGGGTGCAGCTGTCTCCCGGAGCGTGGCGTTTCGAGATCAGTGCCAACCGTTTTCTGCGCAATATGGTGCGGGCTGTGGTCGGAACCCTTATAGAGGTGGGTCGCCACCGCATGACTCTTGACGAGTTTTGCGGCGTGATAGAGGGCGGAAAGCGCACGGCTGCGGGTGAGTCGATGCCCGCCCACGCCCTGTTTCTCGTGGATGTGAAGTATTGAAAACGTTTGTTTCCTTGCATTAAGTCAATGATATGTGGTTGGTTTTAGCCTTTCTTTCGGCGGCTCTGTTGGGCTTCTACGACTCGTTCAAGAAGAAGTCTCTGGACGGAAATGCCGTCATCCCGGTGCTTTTCCTCAACACTTTGTTCTCGTCACTCATCTTCCTGCCGTTCATAACGCTTAGCCGCACCACCGGCATCCTGGACGGTACGATATTCCATGTCGGCACAGGAGGGTGGGAGGTGCACAGGTTCATACTGCTGAAGAGCTGCATCGTGCTGGCCAGCTGGATGCTCGGCTACTTCGGGATGAAGCATCTGCCGCTCACAATAGTGGGTCCCATCAACGCCACGCGCCCGGTTATGGTGCTCGTGGGTGCATTGCTTGTGTTCGGCGAGCGGCTTAACCTGTGGCAATGGGCTGGTGTGCTCCTCGCAGTCATGTCTTTCTTCATGCTAAGCCGCAGTGGGCGCAAGGAAGGCATTGACTTTGAGCACAACAAGTGGATATGGATGATTGTCGGGGCGGCGGTTCTCGGAGCTGTGAGCGGCCTTTACGACAAGTATCTCATGGCACCGCAACAGGAAGGCGGGGCAGGTCTTGACACAATGATGGTGCAAAGCTGGTACAATGTCTATCAGTGCTTTATGATGGGCGGTGTGTTGGCGTTCATGTGGTGGCCTCACCGCAAGCGTACCACGCCGTTTCGCTGGGACTGGACGATAGTTTTCATAAGCGTATTCCTTAGCGCTGCCGATTTTGTTTACTTCTATGCGCTCAGCATACCGGGCGCTATGATAAGCATAGTGTCCATGATACGCCGTGGAAGTGTGGTGGTCAGCTTCCTTTTCGGGGCGGTTGCGTTCCGCGAAAAGAACCTCAAGTCCAAGCTGGTTGACCTCCTTCTGGTGCTGCTGGGCATGGTTTGCCTCTATATAGGTTCCCGTTGATGCGCGTCAGTGCGCACTCCCTTTCCATAAACGGGCGGTTTACGCTCCGTAACCCGGCCGTTTGCCTATCGTAACCCGGCGGTTTATGATGCGTAAACCGCCGGGTTATTGCGCACAGCTCCGCCGACTGCATTTCCGGGGCGGCTCTTTGCCGGCGGAAGTGCGCCGTTTTTTATAGTGATAGGACTTGATTATTCCCATAAAAGTATTACATTTGCAGTTGAAAAAAGGTGCATCGGCTGCATGAAACTTGTTATAATGACAAAACCAACGTTCTTTGTTGAGGAGGACAAGATACTCACTTCACTTTTTGAAGAGGGCATGGACAACCTGCATCTGTGCAAGCCGGACACCGAACCCCTGTACTCCGAGAGGCTCCTGACGCTGCTTCCCGAAGACGAATACGGCAAGATAACGGTGCACGGGCACTTCTATCTGAAGGAAGAGTACGGCCTTCACGGCATCCACCTGGACCGTGACGGCGACATCCCGGCCGGTTACAAGGGGCGTTTCAGCAGGACGTGCAGCTCACTCGACGGGTTGAAGGCCGCAGGCAAGCGCGCCGAGTGTGTCTTCCTGGCACATACGTTCGGCAGCGAAGCCGGTGACGGCGGCGGCAGCCCCTTCTCCGAGGCGCAACTCAAGGAGGCGTCGCGCAAAGGGGCGATAGACAGGAAGGTTTACGCCTACGGCGGCGTCAGTCTGGAGACCGTCCCGAAGGCCAAAGACCTTGGCTTCGGCGGCGTCGTAGTGGGCAGTGACCTGTGGGACAGGTTCGACATACACAACCAACAGGACTACAAGGAACTGATGAACCACTTTGAAAAGCTGCGCAAGGCGGCGGGATAGGCTGTGCAGACAGAACCGCCGCAACCAGAAGCACAAACAATAAACATCATATAATGAGCGAAAACAACTCCTACATGGTATTCTCGGGCACTAACACGAGATACCTGGCAGAGAAAATCTGCCAAAGTTTGGACTGTCCGCTGGGACAGTTGCTGATTACAAAGTTCTCCGACGGAGAGTTCGCAGTGTCCTATGAAGAGTCTATCCGTGGGCATGACGTGTTCCTGGTGCAGAGTACGTTCCCCAATTCCGACAACTTGATGGAGCTTTTGCTTATGATTGACGCTGCGAAAAGAGCTTCGGCACGCAGCGTGAACGCCGTGATTCCGTATTTCGGATGGGCGCGCCAGGACCGCAAGGACAAGCCCCGCGTGAGCATAGGCGCCAAGTTGGTGGCCGATTTGCTAAGTGTTGCGGGCATTGACCGGCTTATTACGATGGACTTACACGCCGACCAGATACAAGGATTCTTTGACGTTCCTGTTGACCACCTGTACGCTTCCGGGGTGCTGATACCCTATTTGCAGAGCCTGAAGCTCAAGGATCTGGTCATCGCATCGCCCGATGTAGGCGGCTCAAAGCGTGCCAATACATACGCCAAATACTTCGGTTGCCCCCTCGTACTGTGCAACAAAACCCGCCTGAGGGCAAACGTTGTGGACAGCATACAGATAATCGGCGACGTGAAAGACAAGAATGTAGTGATAATAGACGATATGGTTGACACCGCCGGAACCATCACTAAGGCAGCGGATATAATGAAGGAAGCGGGCGCAAAGACCGTCCGCGCCTGCGCATCCCACTGCGTTATGAGCGGCCCGGCAAGCGAACGCGTGCAGGACTCGTCGCTTGAGGAGATTGTATTCACCGACTCCATACCATACACCAAGCGTTGCGAGAAGGTAAAGCAAATCTCCGTCGCCGACATGTTTGCCGAAACCATACGCAGAGTCATCAACAACGAGAGCATAAGCAGCCAGTATCTCGTGTAAACCCTTGCGGCTGTCAGGTCGAGTAGGGGCTTCGGTTCCCGAAACCCGGCCTGACAGCCGTTATCACTTACCCCGTTTATAGTATTAACCGGAAAGACTGAACTTTCCATTTCCCGTTTTCCCCTTTATGAAAAAACTGTTTCTCCTGTGCCTGTCAGCCGTTTGCATGGCGACAACCGCCTGTCAGTCCAAGTCATACCGTATAGAGGGAACTGCCGAAGGGCTTTCCGACGGCGACACCCTGTACCTTACCACCGACATGGTGAACGGTATTCCGTCCGACACCCTTATAGTTAAGGACGGCAAGTTCAGCCTTGAGGCCGAAACAGACACCGTTTTGTTCGCAATGGTGTACGCTTCACGGCGCAACGAGGTAAACGTTCCGTTCTTCATAGAGCCGGGTACCGTCAGGCTGAGGCTGTCCGACAACCCGCAAAAGTCCAGGACTTCGGGCACAACCGTTAACGACGGGTGGCAGGAACTGAACGATACCATAGTGAAAATAGGCATGCGGATAAACAGGATTGCCTCGGAAATCTACGGCAACCGCCTCACTGCGGAGGAGCAAAAGGCCGGGACGGCAGAGATGGAGCGGCTCAACGGAGTGTTCAAACAGGCCGTTGCCGATTGTGCGGAGAGGAATATCGACAACGAACTGGGCTGTTTCATCCTCACATATTACGGGGAAGAGGTCATCGAAAGCCCGGTTATGCAGAAGCTGATAGACCGTTTGCCCGCCAAATACCGCCAGAGAGCGTCCGTAAAACGGTTGGTTGCGCAGGTGGAAAAGGCCGCCAAATATGCCGTAGGGCGCACGGTCAGCGACATCACCATGCCCGGTCTTGACGGCAAAGAGGTGAGTCTGATGAAGGAAATAGGCCGCCACAAGGTGACAGTCATTGACTTCTGGGCAAGCTGGTGCGGCCCCTGCCGGCGCGAAATGCCACAGATGGTGGCCATGTACGGCAAGTATAAGGACAGCGGACTGGGCATTGTCGGCATCTCACTCGACAGTAACAAGGAACAATGGGGCAAGGCAACGGACGCATTGGGCGTCAAATGGACCCAAATGTCCGACCTTAAAGGGTGGGAAAACGCCGCCGCACGGATGTATGGCGTACAGTCTATACCTTATACCATAGTGGTTGACAGCAAGGGAGTGATACTTCAGACAAACCTGCACGGCAGTGAGCTTGAGCAATTCGTCGCTTCGCAGTTGGGAAGCGGCAAGTAAGCACCGCTGTCAGCACTCTTTGTAACTCGAAAACGGGCGGACAAGCACTCTTCCCTGCGCTTCTTTTCTGCCGAAAGGCTGTGGGTTGATATTGCCGTTTGTCCCGTTATAACTCGAAAACGGGCAGGCGGGCGCACCTGTCCCCTTATTCTTTCTCGCCGGATGCCCGGTATTCCGACGGCAACACGCCGAATGTCTTTTTGAAACTTGCCGAGAAGTTGCGCGCAGTGGCAAACCCTACACGTCCGGCTACCTCACTTACCGACAGGGAGGTGTCGGTAAGCAACTGCGCGGCGGCCTTCAGACGCACGTTACGCATGAAGTCAGCCGGACTAATGCCCAACATATTGCGCAGTTTGGCGTAGAGATTGGTGCGGCTGAGGCCGACATCGCGCGCCAACTGGTCAACATTGTAGTCCTCCTCGCCGAGATGTGACTCCACGGCGGCGAGCAGTTGTGCAGTAAGCCTTGCCTCCTCGTCGTTGATGCCTATCTTGCCGGGGTCAATCCGTGTGTTTTGTGCGAATTGGTGGCGCGCTTCTTCGCGCCGTTCGAAGAGTTGGTTCACCCGGTTGTCGTTTTCGCGCTCCAAAGCGGCCCTCTTCCTCTTTATATATGAAGCCAGCAGTGCGGCCATGGCGGCGATGGCGAGCAGCGTGTAGATGGTTTTCGCCCACCAGGTGAGCCATATCGGTGGGTTTACCGTCACGGCCAGCGTCAGCGAATCGCTCCATTTGCCGTCGGACGAGGCTGCCTGTGCCTCGAAAGTGTAGTCTCCGGGCGGCAGGGACTTGTAGTCTGCCACCGCCTGTCCGCGAGTTTCGTCCGGCAAGTGCCAGTTTGTCTCCAGCGGCTTGAGCCTGTAGCGGTAGCGGACGTGCGTCGGGTGGGCGTAGTCGAGGGATGAGAAGTGGAAAGTGAGGTAGTTCTCGTTGTGGGCGAGCGAGATGGCGGAGCCGCTCCTTGCGTTGTACTCTTGGCCGTCCACCTTAAGCTGCGTGAGCGCCGGGGTTTCCGCACTGGGGCAGTCGGTCAGCCACTCGGGGCGGAAGGTTGTGGCTGCCGTGTTGTGCAGTACGAACACCAGCCTGCCGTCTTCTGTCAGACAGGCAGCTCGTTCCATCATGGCAACCGGCGGTATTCCGTCGCTTTCGCCGTAGTTTGTCACCGTGGGGGTTATCCTTGAGACGCCGGATGACGTGCCTGCCCACAGACAACCGCCCGAATCCGTTACGAGACTGCGTATGCAGTTGTTGGCAAGCCCTGCTATGCGGCGGCACTTGCTTCCTTTCTTTGCCGCATCCGCGCCTTTCGTCTCAAACAGACCGTTCTGTGTGCCTATCCAGAGGCGGCCTTTGTTGTCGAGGAGCATACAGTTGTACTTGTCGGTGTATTCCCCTATGGTCTCCGAGGGGGCGAACGGTACTATTGTGTCGGCCTTTGTGTCGAGCAGAAACGCCCCGTTCTGGGTGTAAACGGCCACCGTCCTGCCGCCGTCGAGGGCACACGCACCGACTATATGGCGGTAATTGTCTATCCGGGGCAGCCTTTCGTTGAGCACAACCGTGCTGTTGTCCGCCGTATTGAGATAGGTCAGCCGGTTCAAGTCGTGGCATTGCAGCCTCCGTCTGCCCCCGTCAAGCTCCACATCCATTACCGCCGCCTTGCGCGCCACGCCTATTATCGGGTTGCCTTGCGCCACGTTTTCGGCCTTGGCTCTTGCCGGTGGCGTGTAGATTATGCCGCTTCCTGTGGTGCAGGTCCACGTTCCGCCCTGCCAGTCTTTTACGGTTGCGGGCGACTTAACAAACCTTGACAGCGAGCGGAGGCGGCCTTTGATGTCGTAACGGAACGACATCGTGCGCACGTCAAACAGGTACAGGCGGTAATAGTCGCGCAGCCACAGCAGCGAGTCGCCCTGCCACTGTTGCGCATAGCCGTCTTTGGCGTAGCGTCCCATGCGGTAGGTCTTGCGCCTGTCGCACTTGACGGGCACAAAGCCCTCTCCGTCGGAGATGCAGAACACCCCTTCGCAGTTTATCAGCACCTGATGGTTGGGCAGGGGCACTATCTGGCGCACCTCATCGGTGGGCAGACCGTCGGCAGTCTGCCATTGGCGGGTCTGCGCCGTTGCCGTTGCGAGGCACAGAGCCGTGCATTGCAGGAGCAAAGTCTTGACTTGCATTGTGGAATACGGCATTGTTTATCGGTTACAAAGGTGGCTTTTTTTTTCGAGAAACCTGTCGGTAACGTCCAAAAAGCATGTCTGAAACGTCCTTTTCAGGCGTTTGTACGAAACAAACACACGGTTTAGCACCTTTAAGTGGGCGGTTTACGATGCGTAAACGGTATATTTGCGATGCAAAAACGGGCGGTTTACAGAAAGCCGCTTGCCGTCTGGCGCGAAAAACCGGGCGACCGAAGCCTCGCGACAGGCCGGATTTTGCACCGACACAAGCCGATTTTGGCATCAAAACCCTACAATTCCGACACGATGAAAGCAACGATTCTCTTCACAGTGCTGGCTCTCTGGGCAAGCATCTCCACCGCACAGACCGGCTACACCATGGCCGGGCCGTATGAAACCGTGGCACGCGACGGCCGTTATGCCTACACTAAGGCGGGCAGTGAGCGCGACATGTGGACCGCATGGCAGTATGCCTTGCAGGGCAAACGGGCAGAAGCGGCGGCGATAGTCAACGCCTACGCCAAGACATTGCAGCGGTTTGACGGCCACGACGCGCCCCTTTGCGCCATACAGGGCTACTGGCTGCTGCGCTCAATGACGGCACTGAAGGACATGGAGACGGCTGACTGGGAGGCTATGGTGAGGCGTGCCATGCTGCCGATGATGGAGAAGTTCGACGCCGACAGCCCATACGCCAACGGCAACTGGGGCGCTATAGTCAACCGTCTGCGCATGGCGTGTGCCATATTTCTCGGCGACAGTGCCCTCTACCGTGCCAGTGTCAGGTACTATCTCGCCGGCAACGACAACGGGTCTCTGCCCAATTACATCCACAAGTCGGGTCAATGCCAGGAAACAGGGCGCGACCAGGCACACGTACAGCTTGGACTTGGCGCACTGTGTGACCTGTGTGACATGGCCTGGGGGCAGGGTGACGACCTCTGGGGCGCACTTGACAACCGGCTGATGAGGGGTTTGGAATACACCGCCCGCTACAATCTCGGCCATGAAGTGCCGTTTGAGACTTGGAAAGACTGCACCGGGCTGTACTCGGACTGGACAGTTCCGGGGGCTATGCAGCGCGGTCACATACGCTGTATATACGACCGGGCATACGAACACTACACCTCTGTGAAGCACCAGCCGATGCCTTACGTCAAGCGTCTGCTCGACTTGCAACATAAAGCTGAACGTGAGGGAAAGATAACCCGTGGCATGGAGGCCGATGTGTTTACCGTTAAGGGAGTGAAAGAGTCGCCCCAACTCCACCGACTGTTCACCTATTCGGCGCCGGAGGGCGCACCCTTAAAGCACGACTACGACGTTTACGTGCAGTCGCGCGGCAGTAAGGAGTGGAAAAGGATAGACACCTATATGGCAAAGGTCAACGCTCCAGTGGGCAACAGCACTCACAAACTGAGCGAAATAAGCTATGCACAGTTCGATTTCACAGGCAATGTGCAGGTAAAGGTGGTGTGCCGCAACCGCAAATATACCACTGTGCGCGTGCGTCCCGACTATCGGGGCGTTATAGCCCGTGCGTTGAACGACAGCACAGTGCAGTTCTCACTCTTCCAACCCGAAAACCTGAGCGTGGAGTTTGACGGGGACATCACCGACAACCTGCTGCTCTTCACATCCAAACCGCCCGTGAGCCGCCAGCAAGCCGAACGAGAGGCGAAGACCCAGGGGCGCACTTTCAAGTACTATGCGCCGGGCTTTTACACAGAAGATACCGTCCGCATAGCTTCCAACACCACCGTCTATCTCGCTCCGGGCAGCTATTTTACAGGAACGTTCGCCATAGAGGGCGCCCAAAACGTTAGCATTGTAGGTCGTGGCATAGCCCGTCCGGAGAACGGATACGAGGGTTGCCATGTCCATAGGTCGCAGAACGTGGTGATAGACGGTCTTACGGTCAACACTTGTCCCGTGGGTGGCAGCAACGGAGTGACTCTCCACGATGTGCGCAGCGTCTCCTTCCCGGCGTGGGGCGATGGTCTGAACGTCTTTGCCTCGCAGAATGTGCTCTACGAACGGGTGTTCTGCCGCAACAGCGACGATTGTACCACGGCCTATGCCACGCGCAAAGGCTTCACGGGTGACTGCCGCAACGTGACAATGCGCAACTCTACGCTATGGGCAGACGTGGCTCATCCCATCTTTATAGGTCTCCACGGCAATGCGGAGCGCGGCGATACGATAGAAAACCTGCGCTACGAGAACATCGATATACTGTGTCAGAGCGAGCCGCAGGTCGATTATCAGGGTTGCATGGCCATCAACTGCGGCGACAACAACCTCGTTCGCAACGTGACTTTCGACAACATACGGGTGGAACAGATACATCAAGGTTCGCTAATGCAGGTGAAGGTGGGCTACAACCGCAAGTACTGCACCGCTCCGGGGCGCGGTGTGGAGAACGTAACGTTCCGCAACGTGCGCTACAACGGCACGGTTCCGAACCTTTCCGTCGTCTCCGGCTACGACAGCTGCCGCAGAGTCAGTGGCATAACGTTTGAGGGAGTGAAGATAAACGGCCGCCTGCTGCACGACAACATGGAGGGCAAGCCCAAATGGTACAGCACTGCCGACTACGTACCGATGTATGTGGGCGCGCATGTGGACGGGTTGGTGTTCAGTCCCGGTGCCGGCTACACCATGACTGCCCGCTCTTTGGACTACTGTTCGGCGCAATTGAACCGTGCACTGGAGGCTTTACGCCCGTATGACTTCACCCTGATGCCCCGGAACATACTGTCCGGCGGTCGGAAATGGAACCTCCGCAAGGCTTCGCCCGAAGAGTGGTGCTCGGGATTCTGGCCGGGAGTGTTGTGGATGACCTTTGGCTACAACAAAAGCGAGGCGGTGAGCAAGGCCGCAAGGGGCTATACCGATGCTCTGTTGCCCGTTGCCGCCCGCCCGGTGTATGACCACGACCTCGGCTTCATTGCCATAAATGCCTTTATCAAGGGCTATGAGGCAAGCAAGAACGAGACTTACCGCACTGCGGCCTTGCGTGCAGCCGACTCACTGGCCACTCTGTTCAACCCGGCGGCAGGTACGCTGCTCTCATGGCCGCGCCACGTGAAGGACTACGGCGGACATAATACAATAATGGACAACATTATGAACCTCGAACTGCTCTTCTGGGCAGCCAATCACGGCGGTTCGCCGAAGTTAAGGGACATTGCCGTGCGCCACGCCGAGACAACTATGCGCAACAACTTCCGCCCTGACGGCTCCAACTGCCACGTTGCCGTCTATAACCCGAAGACCGGCGAGCTTCTGCGCACCGTTACTCACCAGGGATACAGCGACACGTCGATGTGGAGCCGCGGTCAGGCGTGGGCAATCTACGGCTATACCATGGTCTATCGCTTCACCCGCGACCCGCGTTTCCTCGCCCACGCGCGGAAAGTGGCCGACATATATATAAAGAGGTTAAGGGAAACGAGCGACGACATGGTGCCCCGTTGGGACATGGACGCTCCCGACGACGTTAAGGATGCCGCTTCAGGCGTCGGGAACGCCCCGGCAAACGGAGTGAAGAAGGTTTCTGACGGAGTGAAGGATGCCGCTTTAGGTGCCGGGAATGCCCTGGCAAACGGAGTGAAGAAGGTCTCTGATGGAGTGAAGGATGCCTCCGCCGCTTGCATAGTGGCCAGCGCACTGCTGGAACTCGACGGTTACGCTCCCCATTGCGGCTATGACACGTTAGCCGTGGCCATGCTCCGCGACCTTGGCACCGCCCGTTATCAGAGCCGCGAGGCCAATGTCTCGTTCCTACTGCACTCCACAGGCCACCGTCCAGCCGGTTCGGAGATTGACGCAAGCATCGTCTATGCCGACTACTATTATCTTGAGGCTCTCACGCGGCTGCTTGAGCGGAGCAAATGACCCTGGTGGGTTGTGGGAAACGTGCGTGTCGTGTCTGAAACGAAAAGGTACAGCCAAACTTAATGGCCGTGCCCGACACTGTTTCAGTGTAGTGCAGAAGCCTATTGCTGGCAGGTTGCTCCTCAGCAGAGCCTGTTTCCTCTTTTCCCTTCGTTATATTGATTTGCATATTGTCATGCGTCAGTAACCCATCGGCAGAATTAAGTATGCACTAAATTAAACACTAAATTAATTCCGCCAACGGGTAAAGTTTTTCGGAAACGCCAAATATGTTTTTACACATATACAGTCGGCGGCCATCAAAAGACCTGCGCGATGAATACGGCCGCCGAACAAGGGCGCAGAAGCCAAGCCTTACTTTCCGCCCTTCCGTCTGTTGCACTCACGGCAAAGCATCTGGCAGTTGTCGGCCACGGTGCTATGGGTCAAATCGTACCAAGCTGTTTTTTTACTGGCTTTAAGCACGGTTATACAACAACTTGGACAGTCTGCTATAAGGGCGGCTCCTTACTCTTGATAATATACGGCATCGTCACCGTCAGAACGTTTGCAAAGACCGGCATCGGCAAATATGCCCTCAAAGCAAAGGTCTTCATCCAGTTCAGGCCAGTGGATGCCATAACGGCTCAAAGAGAATTTGAGACGTTGCTCTTGCGTCGCCTTTGCAAGGTTACTCCACTTGTCGAAAGGATATCCGGCCTTCCAACCATTGGTGGTTTCTGCCCAAACGTGTGACTCATCCACCCAAACCCTGTTGACTCTGTACCGTTCCATAACTCCACTTATTTCTGATTGAAATATTCATCCCATCGCTCGACGATAATATCCTCATTCTCTGAAATGATTGATTCTATCAATGCTATATCATGTTTCTTGAATCCATGGTTGTAAACCTGTTCAATCGGTTGCACCTTATATTTAGCCTCATTATTGTCCTTTATGATATGAACATGGACGGGCTGATGGTCGTTCGAATAGAACATGAACCTAAATCCAAAGAATATAAATATCGTCGGCATGGTCTTCCTTTTGCTGCAAAAATACAAAGTTTTTAGGAAACGCCAAATATGTTTTTGAACATATACAGTCAGCGGTCAAAAAAAGACCTG
>CAVHML010000054.1:0-13054 GCA_963636905.1 bacterium | reverse complement strand
TACGGCGCGATTATGCGCATAGACGAGGAACAGGTGCAGCTGATGAAGCGGCGAGGCGGAGTGGGGCACGACCTTTCGCATCTGCGACCAAAGGGTTCGCCGGTGAACAACTCGGCACTCACATCGACAGGACTTGTGCCTTTCATGGAAAGATACAGCAACTCCACGCGCGAAGTGGCGCAGGACGGACGGCGTGGCGCACTGATGCTGAGCGTGAGCATAAAGCATCCCGACAGCGAAGCGTTCATTGACGCGAAGATGACCGAGGGTAAGGTTACGGGAGCCAACGTTTCGGTGAAGATAGACGACGAGTTCATGCGCGCAGCCACCGGGAACAAACCGTATGTGCAGCAGTTTCCTATAGAAAGCGACAATCCTGAGTGGAAAAAGGAGATAGACGCAAAGGCACTGTGGCGCAAGATAGTACACAACGCGTGGAAAAGCGCCGAGCCGGGAGTGCTCTTCTGGGACACAATCCTGCGCGAGAGCATACCCGACTGCTATGCCGACCTCGGTTTCCGCACCGTTAGCACCAATCCGTGCGGCGAGATACCCCTCTGTCCCTACGACTCGTGCCGCCTGTTGTCGGTCAATCTGTACTCATACGTGGAAAATCCGTTTACCGACTCGGCCAGTTTCAACTTCGATTTGTTCCGCAAGCACGTAAAGGCTGCCCAACGGTTGATGGACGACATAGTGGACTTGGAGCTGGAAAAGATTGACCTTATAATAGAAAAGGTGAAGAGCGACCCGCAGAGCGGCGAGGTGAAGGGAGCTGAAGAGCACCTTTGGGAAAAGATAAAGCGCAAGAGCGGCATGGGACGCCGCACAGGCGTGGGCATAACCGGCGAGGGCGACATGCTGGCCGCCATGAATCTGCGCTACGGAACGCAGGAAGCCACCGATTTCTCGGTCACTGTCCACAAGGCTCTGGCCTTGGCAGCCTACCGCTCCTCGGTGGATATGGCACGCGAGCGCGGCGCTTTCGGGGTGTATGACGCCGAGAGGGAGAAGAACAACCCCTTCATCAACCGCATAAAGGAGGCCGACCCCGGTCTGTATGCCGACATGGTGAAGTACGGAAGGCGCAACATTGCCTGTCTCACCATAGCCCCTACGGGCACGACAAGCCTTATGACGCAGACCACAAGCGGCATAGAGCCTGTGTTCATGCCGGTGTATAAGCGCAGGAGAAAGGTCAATCCGGGGGACGAAAACGCCCGTGTTGACTTCGTTGACGAGGTGGGTGACTCGTTTGAAGAGTACATTGTCTATCACCGCAAGTTCCTCACGTGGATGGAAGTGAACGGCATTGACACCACAAAGAACTACTCCCAGGAGGAAATAGACGCGCTTGTGGAACGCTCACCCTACTATAAAGCCACGGCAAACGATGTGGACTGGCTTATGAAAGTGCGCATGCAGGGAGCAATACAGCAGTGGGTGGACCACTCAATCAGCGTCACTGTGAACCTCCCGGCCGACGTTGACGAGAACTTAGTAGATAAGCTGTATGTCGAAGCATGGCGTTCGGGCTGCAAGGGATGCACCATCTACCGCGACGGAAGCCGCTCCGGGGTGATGGTTTCCGTGTCGGACAAGGACAAGAAAAAGGCCGAAGCCGGAAAGGAAGAAGCCGAGACACCGTGCAAACGCCCCGAAGTGGTGGAGGTAAGGCCGCGGGAACTGGAGTGCGACGTGGTGCGTTTCCAGAACAACAAGGAGAAATGGGTGGCCTTTGTCGGTCTTCTGAAGGGCTATCCCTACGAGATATTCACCGGATTGCAGGACGACGAGGAGGGAATCGTGCTGCCCAAGACCGTGACAAAGGGCAAGATAATAAAGCAAACCGACGAGAACGGCAAACACCGCTATGACTTCCAGTTTGAAAACAAGCGCGGCTACAAGACCACAGTCGAGGGTTTGAGCGAGAAGTTCAACCCGGAATACTGGAACTACGCCAAACTTATCAGCGGCGTACTGCGCTACCGCATGCCCATAGACCACGTGATTAAGCTGGTCAGCTCGCTGCAACTGAAGAGCGAAAGCATCAACACGTGGAAGAACGGCGTGGAGAGAGCACTGAAAAAGTATGTCGTTGACGGCACTGAAGCCAAGGGCCGCAAGTGCCCAGTGTGCGGCCAGGAGACCTTAGTCTATCAGGAAGGCTGCCTTATCTGCAAGAATTGCGGTGCCTCGCGCTGCGGATAATACAGGAAAGGACTACTTTATATATAGGAACAAGAACCATCAAGACACGGAACAAAGCGGTTCTGCCAGCGAAATGACGGAACTTCGCACGCAGAACGCCGTGAATTGGCGCATGAAATGACGGAACTTTGCACAAGAAAATATGGAACTCAACACAAGCTACATATACCTTACTGAGGTGCGGATGCACGCCTTCCACGGCGTAATGCCGCAGGAAAGGACCGTGGGATCGGACTTTGTCATCGAACTGCGCGTGGGTTTCGACATGGCAAAGGCCATGGTTTCCGACGATGTAAACGACACATTGAACTACGCAACACTATATAATAAGGTGAAAACCGAGATGGAACAGCCCTCGAAACTGCTGGAACACGTGGCCGGACGCATCGCCCGTGCCATCGAAACCGCATTCCCGGAGGTGCTCAGTATCGACCTTTACCTCACGAAAGTAAACCCTCCGATGGGCGCAGACTGCCACGGTGCCGGCGTAGAGCTACATTGGGGATGTCCTAAGGGTTACTTCTGAGATATGTAAATCAGGCAGAACCGGCCTTCAAAACCACCCTTAATAAAAGATAAAACCCACGGATGTATTTGAGTTTCTATCGGGAAATGGTTACTTTTGCACTGTTTTAACAACCGTTTATGGGCAAGAGACCACTCCTCATTTTGGCCTTTCTCGTTTGCTGCGCATTGGTTCTTGATGCCGCAGACAAACGGTTCACGCTCGTAATCGATGCAGGTCATGGCGGTCACGATGCCGGTGCCGTAGGCAATTTCTCCAAAGAAAAGAACATAAACCTCAACGTTGCGCTTGCCTTCGGGCGGTATGTGGAACAGAACTGCCCCGACGTGCGCGTGATATACACCCGGAAAACCGATACGTTCGTACCTCTGCATGAGCGCGCAACCATCGCCAACCGCAACAAAGCCGACCTTTTCGTGTCCATACACACCAATGCCCTGCCTGGCGGACGCATCGCCCGCGGAATGGAAACATACACTCTGGGTATGCACAGGGCGGCAGACAACCTCGATGTGGCCAAGCGTGAGAACTCGGTAATCCTCGTGGAAAAGGACTACAAGCAGCACTATGAGGGCTTCGACCCCAACTCTTCCGAGAGCTATATCATGTTTGAATTCCTCCAAGACCGCAACATGGCGCAGAGCGTTGACCTCGCCCGGATGGTGCAACGCCGCACTTGCGTAACTGCAAACCGCCCGGACAAGGGTGTGAAACAGGCTGGATTTCTCGTGCTGCGCGAGACTTCAATGCCCAGTTGTCTTATAGAATTGGGCTTTATCAGCACAGCTGACGAGGAGCAACTGCTTAACTCCAACAGCGGAATAGACAACTTTGGACGCGGAATCTACCTTGCCTTCGTCGATTACAGGAAGAAGTATGACAAGCGGATTGCCGTTCCGTATCAGACAACGCAGCAGGAAAAGGAGGAAAAGGAGGCAACACAGCAGGAAAAGGAGGCAACACAGTCTGTTGCCGCACAGAAAGAGACCGCTACGAAGACTGCGGTTCAAGTTGCAGAAACAGACAGCAAACCCATATTCAAGGTGCAGATTATGGCGAGCAGCCGCCAGTTGCCGCAGGGCAGTCCGCAGCTTAAGGGCGTGGAAGGTGCGGAGTTCTATGTGGAAAACGGGCTTTACAAATACACAGTAGGCTCATCTTCCGACTACAATGAGATATACCGGATGCGCAAAACGCTGCAGGAAAAGTTTCCCGAAGCGTTCATTATCGCATTCAAAGGCGGCAGCCGAACCGATGTGGTACAGGCAATCAGAGAATTCAAAAACAACAGAAACAAACGGTAAAGGTCGATGATACGAATAAGAAAAGAAGTGCAGATAGCCCTTGTGGCAATAGTTGGAGTGGTCATACTGTTCTTTGGCATGAAGTTTCTCAAGGGGTTGACCATCTTGTCAACGGCAAACACGTTCTACGCAACGTTCAAAGACATCAGCGGAATGACCAAATCAAGCCCAGTATATGCCAACGGTTTCAAGATTGGCACGGTGCGTGACATCGTCTATGACTACACTAACAGCGGCAATATTGTAGTGGAACTTGACCTCGAAAAGGCATTCCTGCCGCCCGAAGGCACCGTTGCCGAGATAGCGAGCGACCTGATGGGCAACGTGAAGGTGGTACTCGTGATGCCCGGCTCGGCCACAGGACACATGGAAGTGGGCGACACTATCAACGGAGACATGGCACACGGCACTATGGACAAGGTGGCCGGAATGATACCAAACGTGGAGAAAATGCTGCCGAAGCTCGACTCCATCATGGCAAGCCTCAACGTTTTGCTGGCTGACCCGGCCATTCGCAACTCGCTGCACAACGTGGAAAGGATCACAAACGACCTCACCACGACCACCGAACAGCTCAATTCGCTCATGACAGAGGTCAACGGACGGGTGCCAAACATGCTGTCAAAGGCCGACAACGTGCTCGGAAATGCTGACAAACTCACCAAGAACCTTAGCGAAATAGACGTGGCGGCAACCATGGAAAAGGTGGATGCCACACTTGACAACGTGCATGAGATGACCGAAAAACTCAACAGCAACGAGGGAACCCTCGGCCTTCTGATGAACGACCGACAGCTCTACGACAACTTGACGAGTACCATGCGCAATGCTGACTCGCTGGTTATAGACCTTAAAGCCCACCCCAAACGCTACGTTCACTTCTCCCTGTTCGGCAGGAAGAACAAGTAGCGGACAGAAAACACTGCCCATAACAGCCACAAACGGGCGGTTTGCACAGAGCAAGCCGCCCGTTTGTGTATCCTGACCTACGCAGTTATATATTCCAACCTCGGCAATTATATATTCCAATTCCCACGGCTACATATCCTGACCTCCACAGTTACAATTTCCAACTCCCACGGTCACGTGTCCTAAACACGGCATTTACGCTCCGTAAACGGCCTGTTTACGACCCGTAAACGGGCGGTTTGGCTACCGTAAACCGCCGCTTTGCGAAACCTCCCTGCTGCATTGGCTTTCCGAAGGCCCTGCCTTTGCAGCTCCGCAACGCTACCCTTCCGATTCTCAAACCGCCGCCCTTTCATTCTTGTCTTGCCTGTATTTTGTCTAAATAAGAAACGCCTGTGCTTCCATCCCGGCAGGATGCGTTGAAAGTGTTGATACAAAAAGTGTTGTAGATGGCCGGGAAACGGTGGGCAAGGCGAAGCCCTGTGTTTCAAAACCGTTTCACAAACGACTGGAAAACAGAGTGTTAATATTTCGACACCGCTATTTTTATATCCGCAACACGCCAAGACGGCTAATGTCCCCTGTACTAAACCGTTATGCAAAAACACCGCTTCGGACAGACATAAGGGGGATTTGCCCAATCGAAAAAAAAGTGCGAAATTTGCAAAGCGAAAGAGAAAGCATAACCGTTCCGCACAGGAACGAAACCAAAACCAGCGAAATGCCAGCAAACCATAGGGTGCTCTGGGACAAAAGCCTTGCACTGATCAAGGAAAACGTAACAGAGCAGCAGTTCAAAACGTGGTTTTCCACGATAGTCTTCGAGGCTTACACCCCCGAAGACCACACCCTTTTGGTTCAAGTACCGAGCAATTATGTCTATGAGTACTTGGAGCAGCACTACGTGGGGCTGCTTTCCAAAGTGCTCACCCGCTGCTTCGGCACAAACGTAAGGCTGAAATACCGCATCGTAACCGACAAGGAGCACAATCTGTCGCAGGACTGTGAGGGCAACGACCCGCTGCCCATCGACGAGCCGAAGCCGATTGTGAGAGCCAACAAGGCGCCTTCCGTGCTCGACGCCGCCGTTCCGCAGGAACTGAACCCGCAGCTCAACCCCCGAAAGACGTTCGGCAATTTCATAGAGGGCACGAGTAACAAGCTCCCGCGCACCATCGGACTGTCAATAGCCGAGCATCCGGGCAAGTCAACGTTCAACCCGTTCTTCATATACGGCCCGTCGGGCTGCGGCAAGACCCATCTTGTCAACGCCATCGGAGTGCGTTGCAAGGAGCTGTACCCCCAGAAACGGGTGCTGTATGTCAGCGCACGCCTCTTCCAGGTGCAGTTTACCGATGCTGTACGCCAGAATGTCACCAACGACTTCATCAACTTCTATCAGTCAATCGACATGCTTATCGTCGATGACATACAGGAATGGGCCACGGCAACGAAGACTCTGGACACATTCTTCCATATCTTCAACCACCTTTTCCGCAACGGCAAGCAGATTATCCTGGCCAGTGACCGCCCGCCGGTTGACTTGCAAGGCATGAAAGACCGTCTGCTCACGCGCTTCAGCTGCGGACTTATAGCCGAATTGGAGAAGCCTAACGTGCAGCTGTGCATCGATATATTGAACACAAAGTGCCGCCGCGACGGGCTGAAGATACCGTCTGACGTTATCCAGTTTATCGCTGAGACAGCCAACGGCAGCGTCCGCGACCTCGAAGGCGTGGTAAATTCGCTCCTTGCCTACTCGGTTGTATATAACAGCAGCATCGATATGAGGCTGGCGGAGCGCGTGATAAAGCGCGCAGTCAAGGTGGATGACCGTCCCCTGACGGTCGATGACATACTCGAAAAGGTGTGCCGGCACTACAGCGTGAGCCAACAAAACGTGTTCAGCCGCAGCCGTAAGCGCGACTATGTGGTGGTTCGCCAGCTGTCAATGTACTTCGCGCAGAAATACACCAAGATGCCTGCGTCGCGCATAGGCCAGCTTATTGGCAACAGAGACCACTCCACCGTAGTCCACAGCTGCTCTACCATACAGCAGAGGCTGAAGACCGACAAGTCGTTCGAGGCGGAAGTGGCAAGCATAGAGAACTCCTTTAAGCTGAAAGCCAACCAGTAGCGGTGCGCCGGCTATGCCGTGAGGGCATGAATACCGGCCTTCGGACACCCCAATCAGATAACTTCATAATCACAAATATTTTTTTTGCCTGTGTCAAACGCACCTTTGGTGTGGAGACACAGGCTTTTTTGTTGCCCCAAGGCGGCATTTTATCGCCGGAAAGCGGCAGTCCTGTTGTCCCAAGGCGGCAGGGCGGCAATGGAAAGGCGGCGGGTTTCCTGTCAAAAGTGGCCGGGTTACGGTGCGTAAACGGGCGGTTTGGCTACCGTAAACGGGCGGTTTACGGACAATAACCCGGCGGTTTGTGAACGCTAAACGGTGGGGTCGGGAACATGAAACAATCGATTTGCGAACACGAAACAATTGGGTTGGGAAGAAAAAGCGGTGGTATTGGGAAGAAAAAGGGGCGGGGAAACCGTGCGAAAGACGTTGGTTTCTCCGCCCCGAAGCGTTTGTTCGGCTAAGGCAAACGGCTGGTTCTTGCTGTGTTACACTTGCAGTAAGACCGTCAGAGATAATGGCTCTTGCTGTGTTACACTTGCAGTAAGACCGTCAGTCTGCCCTGTTCCTACAAGTTTACGTTTACCTTAACTCCGGCTATCACCCATGTTCCGGGCTGCGGAACCTGGCCGTAGTCGTAGTAAGTCTTGTTGAAAAGGTTGTTGGCCTCGGCATACAGCTGCCATGAGGCGGCGTTCCACGACGCGCGGATGTCCGTTATGGCATACGGCGCATAGCCCCTTATGTTGCCGGAAGCGTCGGTAAACGTGCCGCAACGCTCCTGAAAACGGTACTTCAGCGTGAGGTTGAGCCGCCGCCAAGGGTTCGCTTCCAGCGATGCGGTGGCCTTGTGGCGCAGATATTCCAGGGTGGAGCGGCTCTGGATGTTGGCCGGTTCGTCCTTCGACTGGTCGATATAGCTGTACGAAAGACTGAAGTTGCGCAGAAAACCCTGCCCCGGAATGAGCCTTTTCAGGTCGAATGAGAGCGAAGTCTCGATGCCTGTGGAGTTTATCTTGGTGAAATTCACCGACTGCCATACCGCATCAGCTCCCTCATCGGTGCGCCTTATCCAGTCTATCACGTCGGTGCAGTGGTTGTAATAGGCGCAGACGGAGGCGCTGATGCCGCCGCCCGTGTATTTCACGCCGCCCTCTATTGCTCGCAGTTCCTCCGGCTTGAGCCTCTTGTCTGCCTTGTGTCCGCCTACGGAATAGTAGAGTTCGGTGGCCGAAGGCATACGGAGCGACGAGTTGTATGAGGCATATATTTTCCACGAGCGGCCTATTCTGTAGCTCATGTCAACGCCCGGATAGACGCGCATGTTCATATTGTTCCACGAATTCTTTACCGCCACGATGCCAGCCGAGAGAGTGAAGCGGTCGAGAATGACGTTGTGCTCCACGGCAAAGCTGATGTTGGTGCGGTTGAGTCCGTAGTTGTAGTAGCGGTCGGTGCCTTTCACGTGCTTCGGCTGGTCGAGTTGTTCGCCGAGATTGGTGCTCACGAGGTCTTCGTTGCGCAGTTCGGCACACACCGCTGTGCGTCCTGCCGCCCAGTCGAGGCAGGTGTTGAGGCTCAGACCGTACACATCGGTGCGGTGATGGTTGTAGGGAACTCCGTTAACCTGACCGTCGTCGCCCCGAAAAAGTTCAAAGCGGTCGATGTTTCTGTTCCAGTAAACGGACGGTTTCAGGCTCATTCGCCCCCGTTTTGTTTCCGCTTGTATGGCGGTAAAGGTCTTCATGGTGTGCTCAAACTGGTCGTCCCACTTCGCACCGTAGAAGGTATTGGATCCGAAGTCCTTGACACTCAGTCCGGCATGCCACCTCACGCTGATGTCGCTGTCGGAGTAGTTGCCCTGATAGAAAGCCTTTGCGCCCCGGAAGTCGGCGTTCAGGCCGCCGTTACTGTTGCGGCTGTAGCCGTCGGAGCGCGTGTAGCTGCCCGAAACCTGGTTGTTCCAGCGGCCTGTGGCGGCGTTTGCCCTCGCCCCGGCGTTCATGTAGCCGTAGCTGCCGCCCTCCATGCGTGCCGAAACCGAACTCTTTTGTGCCGGTCTTGTGACTATATTTATGGCTCCGACGAGCGATGAAGTGCCGTAAACCCGGCCTGCGGGGCCTTCCAACACCTCGATCCGCTCTATTTCCCCGATGTCTGCCGGTATGTCAAGGGCGTTGTGGCCGGTCTGCGGGTCGCAGATGTTGATGCCGTTCAGCAGGATTGCCACCTGCTCATGGTTGCCTCCGCGTATGCTGACGTCGGTTTGCGCCCCGATAGGGCCTCGTTGCCTGACGTCAACTCCCGAAGCGTACTTCAGCAAGTCGTTAACACTTTGCACCGGGGCGGCCTCGATGGCCTCCTTGTCCAGTACAGTTACGATTCTCGCAGCCTGACTTGCGGTCATAGGGGCTCGTGTCCCCGTCACGCTGACCTCATCGAGCAGCAGTTCCCTGTCGGTTTTCATCACGCTGTCGGCCGGTATCGGCTTCACACCGATACCCTCGGCGTGTGCGTGCGCCAGGGTTGCTGCGCTCAGGACGGAGATTATCACCTCACGTCCGAGGCAGGCGAAGAGCGAATAGCCCTTGTTTCCGAAGTGGTGGAAGACAAGAACGTCGCGCTTGATGAAACTGTTTTTGTACATAAATATATTGTTTTGTGTCCTGCGGTCGGCGCAAGACGGGTGCAAAGGTACTGCTTTCAGTCCGTCTCTGCGGAAATTTGTGTTAATAAATAGCGGCTTTGTGCCTGTGGCAAGGGCTTTTGTGTTACCTTTGCAGGCGAAAACCGGGCTTTAAGGCGCAGGGTAGGGACTTCAGACCGCTGTATGCGGAGACGCAGCCGTCCCTATGGCGCACCGCCGGGCGTGTGAAAAGGATATGAAAATACTTGCGTTTGTCAAACGGTGGTCGCTGCTTGTCTCGCTGGCAGTGGGCGTGTTGACCTATCTGTTGTTTGCCAATGTGCCGGTGCTCGTGCCCATTGGCGACGTTGCTGGTCCGATTGCCCTGGAGCTACTGCCCGTGGTGTTGTTCTCACTGCTGTATGTCACGTTCTGCAAGATAGAGGTGAGGGAGATGAAGCCGCGCCTGTGGCACTTCCTGCTCCAGGCCATACGCACGTCACTCGCCGGGCTGTTTGTGCTGCTGACGTGTATTGCCGATGACAACGCCACCCGGCTCGTGCTCGAAGGCGTGTTCATCTGCGTCATCTGCCCTACTGCCGCCGCCGCACCCGTGGTCACGGAGAAGCTGGGGGGCAGCATAGGGTCGCTGACCACCTACACCATCATAGCCAACGTGGTCACGATGGTCATAATTCCGCTGTTTTTTCCTCTTGTGATGGAGAGAGACGCTACCATAACGTTTGCCTCCACTGCGCTGATGGTGTTTCGCAACGTCACGGTGGTGCTGGTGGTGCCGCTCATTCTGGCACTTATAAGCCGCAAGGCACTGCCCGGTTTGGTTGAAAGACTGAAAAGGCTGAAGAACCTGGGCTTCTACATGTGGTGCTTCAACCTGTCAATCATCTCTGGGGCGACGGTGAAGAACATCATCCACGCCGATGTCCACGGCCTGTGCCTGACTTTGCTGCTCATACTGCCCCTGTTCGTGGCCATAATCCAGTTTGCCATAGGCAAGGCAGTGGGTCGTCCGTTCGGCGCAAGCATCAGTGCCGGACAGGCACTCGGCCAGAAGAACACGGTAGTGGGCATCTGGCTGACGCTTACCTTCCTCAATCCGCTCGCCGCAGTGGCTCCCGGCGCCTACGTACTGTGGCAGAACGTGATCAACGCCCTGCAACTTTGGTACAAGGAGAAGTACGGAAGCCTGAAGTGGTAGGCCGCTACAGCGGGCGCAACCGCGCGGATTGGGTCAGCCGGACTGCATTTGTGCATCGTGCAGACCGCACTTTACGGACAAAAGACGTAACTTTGCACGCAAAGAAAGTAACAACTTAAAACGCTATAACAATGAACATTTGGAAGAAAAGCCTGCCCGACGTGCTGGCTATATTGCTGTTTGCGGCGCTCTCGTTCGCCTACTTTTTCCCCGCAGACATAGAGGGTCGCATCCTTTACCAGCACGACCACGCCGCCGGAAGGGGCATGGGCATGGAGCAACAAGAGTATTACGAGCGCACAGGTGAGCGCACTCGGTGGACAAACTCCATCTTCTGCGGCATGCCGACCTACCAGATGTCGCCGTCATATAACAGCGGAAAGGTGCTTAGCCAGCTGGCTTCGGCCTGCCACCTGTGGCTTCCGGGCGAGATAGGCTACGTTTTTCTCTACCTCTTCGGCTTCTACCTGCTGCTCCGGGCGTTCGATTTCCGTCAGTCGCTGGCCGCCCTCGGCTCCATAATATGGGCGTTCAGCAGCTATTTCTTTATCATTATCACCGCCGGCCACATCTGGAAGGTGTGGGCGTTGGGCTTCTTGCCGCCCATGATTGCCGGCATTGTGCTGGCCTACCGGGGCAAATACCTGTGGGGACTGCTCGTTACGGCACTGTTCACCGGCCTTGAGGTACACGCCAACCACGTGCAGATGACCTACTACTACCTGTTTGTGGTGCTGCTGATGTTCATCGCATTCCTCGTGGATGCGGCAATGAAGCGCGAATGGAAGCGGTTCGGCAAGGCCACGGCGGTGTGTATCGTGGGCGCAATAATCGGGGTTAGCCTCAATATCTCCAACCTCTACCACACGTGGCAGTACGGTCAGGAGTCGATGCGCGGCAAGAGCGAACTCGTAAAGAAGGACACCGCCAAGGAAAACCAGACCGACAGCGGACTGGAGCGCGACTACATAACGGGCTGGAGCTACGGCATAGACGAGACATTGACGCTGCTCATACCAAATGTCAAGGGCGGTGCCAGTGTGCCGATGGTGCAGAACAAGACTGCAATGGAGCACGCTGAAAACATATATCTGCCCGTCTATCAGCAGATAGGGCAGTACTGGGGCGAACAACCTGGCACGAGCGGACCCGTATATGTGGGGGCTTTCGTGCTCATGCTGTTCGTTCTCGGCCTGTTTATAGTCAAGGGGCCGATGAAATGGGCGTTGCTTGCGGCCACCATCTTGTCCGTACTTCTGTCGTGGGGCCACAACTTCATGGGCTTCACCAACTTCTTCATCGACCACATACCGATGTATTCCAAGTTCCGCACCGTGGCCTCAATACTCGTGATAGCCGAGTTCACCATACCACTTCTGGCCATGCTGGCGCTGAAACGCATCATTGATGAGCCGGAAGTGCTCACGAAGAAGATGAAGTTTGTCTACATCAGCTTTGCTCTCACGGCCGGTTTCTGCCTGTTGTTTGCCCTGATGCCGGGCGTATTCTTCAGCGATTACATCTCTACATCGGAGATGAAAGCTCTCTCGCAGATACCTTCCGAGCAACTCAACCCTCTGCTGGCCAACCTTACGGAGATGCGTAAGGCGGTGTTTACGGCCGACTGTTGGCGCTCGTTCTGGATAATAGTGGTGGGCACTGCGCTGCTCCTGCTCTTCAAGATGCGCAAGCTCAATGCCAAATATACCGTTGCGGCCATGGCGGTGCTGTGTCTGGTGGACATGTGGACGGTGAACAAACGCTATCTGAACGACGATATGTTTGTGGAGAAGAGCGTGCGCGACGCTCCTGTTGTGCCCACTGAAACCGAAAAGGAGATACTCAAAGACCAGTCGCTCGACTACCGTGTACTCAATCTTGCCTCAAACACGTTCAACGAAAACGAGACAGCCTACTACTTCAAGAGCATCGGCGGCTATCATCCGGCCAAGTTGCGCCGCTATCAGGAGCTGATTGAGGCTCACATCTCGCCGGAAATGCAGCGTCTCTTCCCCGCTGTGGCACAGGCAGGGGGCGACATGACCAAGGTAAACGGTGACAGTATCTTCCCCGTGCTCAACATGCTCAACGCCAAATACTTCATTCTGCCGCTGCAAAACGG
>CAVHML010000053.1:0-13206 GCA_963636905.1 bacterium | reverse complement strand
CCGTGGCAAACACCCTATCCTTGTAGCTCAACCCTGCCTTGATGTTTGTGGGCTGCACTTCAGGTGCGACAATCTCTCCCGGAGTGTTCACCGAGATGGTGTAGCCCTCTGCCAGAGCCGCGAGGTTGAACGACTTGTTTGTGGCGTAGTAGCTGTTGGCAGCGTCGAAGCTGTCCCATGTGATGTAGTCCTTCACACCGCCGCGCATGCCGAGCGTCACGTTTCCAGCCGACTTCGACTCAAGTCCGCTCAGTCCGTTGAGCACATATTTCACCTTTCCGTCCTTGAACAGGTGTATCTGCAAGGTGTAAGTGCCCACGAGCTTCTTCTTCCAAGTGCTGGCGTTGACGCCCAGGTCTTTCCATTCCACCACCAGTTCGTCGCCGTTGCTCTTGTAGCTTATCGATGTGGGGTTGCATCCCTCGACTTCGCCTTTGCCGTAGCTCTGTGCATACTGGTCGTAGCAGAATATGGTGTTGTTGCCGCCCTCTTTGCTGCTGCTTATGAAGCTGTTGTCAACTTCCATATTGATGCTGTCAGTTTCAGAGAGTTTGATAAGACCCTGCGCCGACACTCCGAAATACTTGAACGTGCCGCCGTTGAACGGGAAGTCGAAACCAATGGGGAAGCCCTTTCCCTTAACTGATTTAGAAGCTATGCTGTCGCTCAGATAGAGATACCCTTGCGCCGCACTGTCGCAGATAACCACAGCGTCTTTGTAGGCCGCATCTTGCGATGTAGTTGCCTTGTAGCCTCCTATCATCTGTGCGCTGACCACTGTTGATGTCAGCAGCGAGGCTATTGCCAATAAGTACTTTTTCATTTTCATAGTCCGTGTTGTTTTATATGTGAAATTTATTTTGCTATATATTTCTTGCCGCCCTGAATATAGATGTCGCCCTTCTTCAGCGTAGAGAGTATTCTGCCGGTGATGTCGTAGCGGGTGGCGTTGCCGTTGGCCTTGTCCACGGTGGCGTTGCTGATGCCGGAGGTGCCCAACTCCTTGCAGCTGCGTGTCATCTTGCTGAACAGGCAGCACTGTGTCTTGGAACCCTCCGACGAACCTTGCGCATTTTCCTCCCAGTAGAGCAGGATGGTGTCATCAGCCTTGCTGTATGTAGTCTGCAGGGATGCGCGGTAAGCCTCGGAGCTGCGGAAGTGGACGTTGGCACTGTCGGTATTGACTGCGCTGCCGTCCGCCATATTGCGTATGCTATATACATTGTCCACATGTTGGTAGCTGTAGAACTGCTGCCAGAAGCACAACAGCTTTCCGTCCTCACCGAGCTGCACGCTGGGGTATCCGACGTTTATTGGTGACAGTGGTTCAAGCTGCACGCCGTTATCGCCGTAGAGTATCTCACCGTTCTTGTTCACCTTTTGCAGCGAGAGCTGGCCCCACTGCTGTGAATCCTGTGCGAACTGGTCGAAGATGGCGTATATGTCGTTGTTGTCTGCGCTGAACACTATAGCCGGAGTGTGTGAACTCAGTATGTCGTAGGAGAGACGCACGTCGGGTTTGCCGCTGGCATTGGTGAAACGTGATGTTCCGTCGCTGTTGATGTAAGCCAGATATGGAGTGTAGTAACCGTCGTTGCTGCGGTCGTCGCTCCATGTCACAAGCACACCGTTGTCGGGAGTGGGATATATCTTCATACGCGTCTGCAACGTGAGGATGCTTCCCCAACCGCCTCCATACACCCTGACCTCGCTGCCCCAAGCCTTTGTGCCATCGGAGTTGTATTTCATGGCACGCAGATAGTACTGGCCGCTATATGTATAGACAAGGATGAAGCTGCCGTTGTCTGAAGGCACCATGTAAGGATAGGTATAAATACCATTCGCCTTGGTGAGCCGAGTGTCGTCAAGGTTGTAGAGGCACTTGCCTTCCTTAGATACCTTCTGTATCTCTATGGCATAACCGCCGTCGCCGCAGTTGTGCGACCAGGCAAAGGCTGTGCTGCCATCGGACAGTTCACAGAATGTCATGCAGATGAGGTCGTCATACACCATGCCATTGTCGATGCTCACTCCGTCCTCGTCCCACACGCTGGTGCCGTCAGCCTTGAAGCGGTATGCAGTGTATGAACACATCTTTTCTTCTGCCGTTGAGTTGCGACAGTCCCTGACAACGAGAGTAACTGTATTGTCGCTGTTGGCGCAGAGATACTGGTTCACCTGTGTCCAACTGCGGTTGGGATAGTCAGAAACGACCTTTCCCATCTCGCCAAAAAGCAGCACTCCATCCTTAGTGATGGCCTGCAGGCGCATCTCATAGGTGGTTGTGGTCAGGCTGTCCTCACTCGTGCTTGACGGATGGTAGTAGTAATACCATATCGTGCCGTCGGGAGCCACCACATATTCCTCGCCATAGCTGTTGGTTCCCATGGGCTTGGGCTGTACGCCTTCCTCACACCACTGGGCTGATGCCGTCAGGCATAGCATCATCAAGGCAAAAGCCAAGTAAATCTTCTTCATAATATTGCGTTATTTAATTATCTTCTTTCCACCTATTATATATAGTCCTCCCTTTAATGGAGTCGATACACGCTGTCCGGAGAGGTTATAAACGATGCTGCTCTTCTTGTCTGTCTGCACCGTGCTGATGCCAGCTGTCTTGGAGTAGTTGAAGAACACACGATAACCGAAGTTGGATATCTCATTGTTGCTCACTATCAGCGCATCGCTCCCATCGTATATCTTCAGGTTGCCGCGTGGCGAAAGAATGCCGTTGCCCCATGCATCCGTAATCTCAAAGCAGTAGATGCCGTCGGTCGGGAAAGATATTGTCTCCTCCTTTGTTTCAGCCTCGCCGTCGGGGTAGGGGCCGTATTCCGCCACTGTCTCTCCATTGGCGTTGAGCAGGCGGAAAGTATTGTCGCTGGCCTGTAGGTCAATCTTTATCTTCGCCTTGAGGTCTCCGCTCACGTTTATCATGGCACCGAACGACCCCTTTATGGTGTTTCCCTTGTATGTTTCGCCGTTAAGACTGGTAAGTGTGAGGTTATAGTCGCATCCAGCCTTGACAAACTCCTCGGGTATGCTCACAGGGAACTTCACATATCCGCGCTCCAGCTTAGCTATCTCCTCACCGTCGGTGGCAGTCCATGTGTAGTCGCGGCTCTCCTCATCGTCGAATGTCATTGTGAATGTGGCACTCTTGATGGCTTGCGTGCCGCTGTTCACGAGATAGCACTCAAAGTAGTTGAAGCCATAGTTGCGCGTCGGAGTAATCTTGTATTCCTCCAACGTGGCTCCAGTGGGCAGTTCCATTCCCGGGCAGTTCACACGGCATCCGTTCACGTTCATCACCTCCTTGTTGCTGTCTATCACATAGGCAACTATCTGTGAGTGCAAAGGGTCTGTTGCGATGGTGCCCACCATGTCGGGAACGTCATATTCGTAGTGTCTCTTCACGTAAGTCCCTGCTCCGCTCACACTAATGGTATCGCCCCATGTATGAGTAAGCATTGCGCGCAACACGTGGTTGTGAACATACTCGTCCTCCATGTCGCCTCCGGCTTGCGGACCGAGTATGCCGTCTTGTAGCAGACTGACACATAGCGACGAGGTACTGTTGGCCACATCGTTCACATAGTATAGCTCTACATCGGCGGTGAGTTTCTTTGTAGTCTTGTCATAGCTACTTTCCACCCATACGTTCACATCTGCATCTTCCAGACATAGTAGGCGGCTACAAGGAAGCCAATAGCTGCGGCTCTGCACCTGGCCAATCTGATCCCACGGCTTGCGGTTTGTCATTCCAGAAGGATAGCTATTTACACCGAAATAGTTGTTGATTTCCGTGCCCTCTGCCGTGCGGAAGTCGGGAGCGTCCACACTTGTCGGCTCTGCATACGGCCCTGCATGTACCGCAACAGGGAACACTCTGTCAGGATGCGACAGCTTTATCTTGGCTGCAATCTTGTGCCCGTCGGGACAGTTACCGCAGTTGTAGCCAGTGAAGTCTTCAAGAAGTACCTTCTTCTTCTGTACGTCTGTACTTACTTTGTAGTTGGTTTGTGCATTGTTTGGTGTCAAATTGACGCAAACAAATGCGAATAGGAGTAAAACTTTCCGCATAAGCGATCCTTTCTTTATTGCATTTGCAAAAGTAAGAAACATCTGCAATACGTTGACACATCGCCGCCCATAAGTTTGTTACAATTCAAGAAATGTTAGCTTTTTAGGTAGTTTTCCGACCGTTTTCCTACTCTTTTGATAGAAAAACGCTATTTTTGCATTGCAAAATATTCGTGATGAGGTTACGCAACTTACACATATTTGTCGCCTTTTTCGTGGTAGTGGCAGCACAAGCCGCCACTACAGGACGCGAACTTTTGCAACAGGGACTCGACTATGCGGGCAACGACAACTTCCCGATGGCCTTGAAATGCTTTGCCAAAAGCCTTGAAACGGCCGAAAAGGAGGGCGATTACAGTACTATGGAGGCCAGTACGGGATATATAGGCAATGTATATTATGTTCTGAACGACCACAAGCGCAGTCTCAACTACCATCTTAAGGGCTACAACATGGCCGTTGCCCACGGCGACACGGGTATCCAGGCCAGTTTTCTGGTAAATATCGTAGCCAACTACTGCAAACTTAACGACCCGAAAAACGCACGCCACTACTTCAAACTGCTCGAAAAGCAGCACATGACCAAGGCCACTGACAAGTATTACCTTATATATAATAGGGCGCGGCTGGCCATGACAGAGGGCGACACCAGTGCGGCTATCAGACACCACGAGCAGGCTTTGCAGTATGCAAGGGACAACCGAATGGGCAAAGAGTACTCGCTTTTCCAATACTGCGAACTGGGTGAGATTTACATGAAGCTGGGCGACTATGCCAAAGCCATTGACTATGCCCAAATATGTGAGCCGGAGGCCAAGCGCGAAAAGGCGTTCGACCTGCTCATAAGCGTCTATCAGCTGCTGTGGAACGCCAATGCGGCCATCGGCAACAAGCCCGAAGAGGAACGTTACCGGGGGCTTTACCTCTCGCTTTCCGACACCATTTTCAACCGAAACACAATCTTTTCTGCCGACAACGAGCTGCGTGACTACGAAACAAGGATGACCGACGAGCACATAGCGTCGCTCAACGGAGTGATAAACCGCCAGACGCTCACCATAATCGGCATCTCGCTACTGCTCCTGTTGCTGCTTCTGCTGTCGTTTCTGCTTCTGCGCAACAACCGGAAGCTGCGCTTTGCCCACAGCACTCTGTTGCAAAAGACACGCGAGCTGCAACAGCAGGAACAGAAAAACGAACGGTTGCTCGGTCGTCTGCTGGCCGACAAGTCTGCTGAAACGGCCTCCGGGGACACTCCTGCGGCCACTCCGAGCATGGAAAGTGCCCAGATGAAGACCCTTCTGGCGAAGATTATCAATGTGATGGACGACACGAAAGCCATTGCAAAGCCCGACTTCAGCCTGAATACATTGGCCGAAGCCGTGGGGTCAAACACCAAGTACGTGTCGCAAATAATAAACGAGACATACGGAAAGAACTTCAAAACGCTGCTCAATGAGAGGCGTATAAGGGAAGCGTGCCGCCGCCTGGCCGACCGCAACAACTACGAAAAGATGACCATACAGGCTGTCTATGAAGAGGTGGGCTATACGAATGCCGTCAGTTTCATACGCGCTTTCCGCAAGGTGAACGGCATGACACCGTCCGAATATCTCAAGATTTCGAGGGAGGACGATACCGAAACCGAGGCGTGAACGAAACGTTTTCCGTTATAAAAAAGCCTTTGGATGTAACGGTTCCGTTATCTTTGAACACCAATAAAACGCCAATCGAATTATCTTTTTTAGTTATTCTTTGAACATTACTTATCATCATAAAACAAACAAAAACGACAATGCTACAGACAGGACTGACACACACAAGCACTACAGCGGTAAACAAGGACAATACGGCCATAGCCTTAGGGTCGGGAGACATGCCCGTATTCGCCACTCCGGCCATGATGGCACTCATGGAAAACGCTGCCATGCTCGCCGTGGCCGCCGAGTTGCCCGACGGAAGCACTACGGTTGGCGGCCATATAGAGTCGTCTCATCTCAAGCCGTCGCCCATTGGCGCAGAGGTTTCGGCCACAGCAACACTCGAAAAGGTTGACGGCCGCAAGCTCTACTTCAAGGTTTCCGCATCGCAGGGCGACACTCTCATAGGCGAAGGCACCCACCTCCGCTTCATAGTCGATAAGGAAAAGTTCCTTTCAAAGCTCAAATAAGGGCTTTGGAAGGAACTTTCCCTTTTTTTTATCGGGTTGGATTGTTGTCACGTCCTTTCAAGCTATTCTATGGAAACGGTCTTGTAGCTCGGACAACCTTTCCATTAATTCACCAAAACCCAATGAGTCTCCATAAATGAAGCTGTCCCTCATTTCGTTATAGTCGGCCTCATAGCTTGAAAGCAGCGCATCGCCTGGAACTATTTGGATGTTTTGCGGTAGCTCTCTGTCATAGTCAACATAGCCAACGTGGTAGAATTTTCGCCTGTGATTAACGATATTCTTGTATAATTCGATGTTGTTGAGGGCAATTTCAGCATATTGAGTATGCATTAACCTTTCCAAATCATAGAAATGACGCGTCATCCGACGTATTCGAGGCTCGCTTTTCTGGTATTCTTCGCAAAGTAAAAATGCCTTTTCGAGGAATGTTCGCGAGGGAGTAACAGTGCGGACAGTGTGGATGAAGTCAGAATCAACATCCTCTCCGTCGAACACTTGCTCCACCAACGAGGAGATTCTTCTCGCCTCAAACGGCTCCTCCATAGACAAAACGCTGATTTCTATCTTTATCGAAGGGGTTGCATAGGCAGCAACAGTGTTATTGTAGAGTGATGGATACTTGACGTATATCACAGACGGATCCTTGTCATGCGGTACATTATGACACTCTCCGTTCTCTCCCAAGATATCATTGTCACCTATAACAGCCACTTGTAGCCCCAACTCGTTGAGTACATTTTCCAGCTCAAACTTGAAATCTCCAAGTATGAAGTCTTGCGCTTTCTCGCGCAAATGGTGTATCTGAGTGTTTGAAACACAGTTGGCGCAAGGTGCTTTCTTTACGTTCAAGAAGAAGTCTCTGCTTAGTGCAAGGTCAATATCCTCACTGAAGCGATTGATTATGTCCCATCCTTTGCTAAGACTGGTTCCGCCTTTGAACAAGAGATATTCGCTTATGCTTGTGTGAAACAGAGCGTAAAGCAAGGCCGTAACCCACCAGTCTTTTTCTGCGGATGCCTCGTCTATCTGTTTTGCCTCGCAGACTGCCTGTATCATGGCTCTGCGTTCGTGTTCAGTAAAGTCAATCCATTTGCTCATAAAACCTTGTCTTCAATGTTCCGTTTTATGACGTTTCTCATCCATACGGGAGCCAACAGCAGGTCATGCTCTATTGTTTCCGGTTCCGGATGTTCTGCAAACAACTTGTAAATCTGCTTTTCATCTTCTGCAACCAAGTTCTTTTCGCCAATACTGCGAAGCGCTTGTACCAGGTCACGCATCAAGATACCTTTGAAAGCGAAGTTTCTTGGGGCGCCGTGCTTCAGTATTACCGTGCGCTTTCCCATGGAAAGTCTGCGGCTGGAGCCTGTGGTTAGGAAACTTGTATTCATGGGTACTTGTGTGGAGAAACCCAACTGGTTGGCGGCAGTCGCTCCAGTTGGAATAACCACGGCATTGTCTCTCTTCGCTATTTCCGTGACTATTTCAAACACAGATGGGTATAATGTACCGAAGCGGGTCTTGCGAGCCTTGACATATACGCCTTTGGATAGTCGGGAAATAATGCCTTCTTTCTCGAATGTCGCCAATAGTTTGGTTACATACTCCACATCGTATTGCGGGAATGAGGATACAAAGAACACCTCTCCGAACCTGCTGCGTGCTATTTTGCGCCTAATCTTGTTAGTAACAGAGTCTTGCATTGTTTTTGATGCTTATATTTGGTCGGAATTATTGCAGATTTTTCTGACCGCAAATATACGCATTTTTACCCCGATATGCTATAATAAAAGAATGGAAAGTGCTCTTTCGTGTAACTTTTAGTACTGTTCTTTGCCCTATCCGATAGCTGTACATGGCGAAACTGTGGAAGACTTTTCCATGGAACAGGCATTTATGGCGTTCTACCGCTAAATTTGCGGATAGTGTCTTGCCGTCTTGGCCTCGAAGAGGCTGCACCTCAGTAACCCCATGTGCAGCCTCTTCGGGGCTATGCCCGGCATCGTATCCACCAAGTGCTCCCCTCTGCTGCAAAGTGCGGCATCTGTGCATTAACGGAAGAACCCATTTTCGTCATATAAACCCAGTATTGAAACGTCTAATGTCATGTTTCAAGGGTTTTAATCGGGTCAAAAATACAAAAAACATCGCGATTTTCGGGTCTGTTTGAGCCGATTATGCGGCCTTTTGGCTGCTTTTTGACCCGATACCGGGTAAAAAGCGGGGTGAAAGGCACTAAATGTATGGGGCGAAACTGTGCTTTTGTGACAACAACTCCGGCAATTTGTCTGTTTTTTGCGGACTGTAGGCAAAGAAAAGACGGCTTGCAAGTTCCTTTATAAGGTTTGCAAGCCGCCTTTTTCTTGGCCTCTTTCTGAGGCAGAAGTCTGGCTTTGTGTCCCGAACGGGAGGGTATAATACTCCTTGTGCAGCCTCTTCCGAAGTCCGGGGCTTAGCCTTTGGAATTCTTTTTGCGCTCGTTGTGGTCGAGAATGATCTTGCGCATGCGCATACTCTTGGGCGTAACCTCCACCATCTCGTCCTCCTTGATGTATTCGAGAGCCTCTTCGAGCGACAGAACCGTGCGGGGCACGATGCGCGCCTTGTCGTCAGAGCCGCTGGCACGCGTGTTGGTTAGCTGCTTGGCCTTGGTCACGTTGACCACGAGGTCGTTGTCGTGCACGTGCTCGCCTACCACTTCGCCACCGTAAACCTCGTCGCCCGGGTCGATGAAGAACTTGCCGCGGTCCTGCAGCTTGTCTATCGAGTAGGCAAAAGCCGTACCGTTCTCCATGGCAATCATCGAGCCGTTGGTGCGGCGGGCTATGTCGCCCTTGTAGGGCTGGTATTCCTTGAAGCGGTGTGCCATGATGGCTTCGCCCTGGCTTGCGGTGAGCACGTTGGTGCGCAGACCTATTATGCCTCGCGAGGGTATTTCAAACTCTATATCGACGCGTTCGCCCAGGTTGACCATCGAGATCATGTCGCCCTTGCGGCGGGTTACCATGTCAATCATCTTGGATGCGAACTCCTCCGGCACGTTTATGGTCAGTTCCTCTACGGGTTCGCACTTCACTCCGTCTATTTCCTTGTATATCACCTGCGGCTGACCCACCTGAAGCTCGTAGCCCTCGCGGCGCATGGTCTCTATGAGCACCGAAAGGTGCAGCACTCCGCGTCCGCTCACCACCCATTTGTCGGTGTTGTCCTCGAACTGTCTCACGCGGAGGGCGAGATTTTTCTCCAACTCCTTTTGCAGACGGTCGTTAATGTGGCGGCTGGTGACGAATTTGCCCTCCTTGCCGAAGAAAGGCGAGTCGTTGATGGTGAAGAGCATGCTCATTGTAGGCTCGTCGATGGCTATCGGGGGCAGCGCTTCGGGGTTTTCGAAGTCGCAGATGGTGTCTCCTATCTCGAAATGCTCCAGTCCGATGACGGCGCAGATGTCTCCGCTCTTCACTTCCGGCGTCTTCTTGTGTCCCATGCCCTCGAATGTGTGCAGCTCCTTTATCTTTGTCTTCTCCAGAGTGCCGTCGCGGTGGGCTATGGTGACGTTCATGCCGTCGGTAAGCGTGCCACGGTGCACACGGCCTACGGCTATGCGGCCTGTATAGCTTGAGTAGTCGAGCGACGTGATGAGCATCTGCGGCGTTCCCTCAATCATTTTCGGCGCGGGAATGGACTCTATGATCTTGTCGAGCAGGTATGTGATGTCGGTGGTGGGTTTCTTGTAGTCCTCACTCATCCATCCGTTCTTGGCCGAACCATATACCACGGGGAAGTCGAGCTGGTCTTCGGTGGCGTTAAGCGAGAACATGAGGTCGAAAACCATTTCATATACTTCTTCAGGGCGGCAGTTCGGCTTGTCCACCTTATTGACTACCACTATCGGTTTCAGCCCTATTTGCAGCGCTTTCTGCAAGACAAAGCGCGTCTGGGGCATGGGTCCTTCAAACGCATCGACCAGCAGGAGGCAGCCGTCGGCCATGTTGAGCACGCGTTCCACCTCTCCGCCGAAGTCAGAGTGACCCGGAGTGTCGATGATGTTTATCTTTGTGCCCTTCCAGTTGATGGATACGTTCTTTGAAAGTATGGTTATGCCGCGCTCGCGCTCCAGGTCGTTGTTGTCCAACACTTGGTTGCTTAGGTCCTGACCCTCCCTGAAGAGGTTGCCGGCCAGCATCATCTTGTCCACAAGCGTTGTCTTTCCGTGGTCAACGTGGGCGATGATGGCGATGTTTCTGATGTCTTGCATTTCCTGATTACCTTAAAAACTGCTTAAAAATCGGGTGCAAAGTTACAAAGATTAATCCACATAGCCTTGTGGAACGGCCTGTTTTTCCTGCGCCACAGGCCGTTTTGCAAGCCGTTGGCGGCCAGTGGGTTCGGCAAACGGCCGGGTTACGGGTCGAAAACGGGCGGTTTGCGGAGCGTAAACGGCCGGGTTATGAGTCCTAAACGGTCGGTTTTCTTTGGCTGTGCGGCGAGTTGTCTCGCAAAAACGCTTTGCCGTTAGGATTAATATTCGTAATTTAGCGGTCAAAACCGACTGCTGACTATGAAAGACAAGACGAGACAGGGCGACGGGGTGCTGCACCGCAACGGTGTGAGTCTGCTCGTTCCGTTCCTGATGATAACCGCTTGCTTCGCCCTGTGGGGCTTTGCCAACGACGTGACAAGCCCCATGGTGAAGGCTTTCTCCAAGATTTTCCGCATGAGTGTGACCGAAGGCGCACTGGTACAGGTGGCTTTCTACCTCGGATATTTCGTCATGGCGTTTCCGGCCTCGCTGTTCATCCAGCGCTACTCGTTCAAGGCCGGGGTGATGGTGGGGCTTTCGCTCTACGCCGCCGGTGCGCTTATGTTCTTCCCGGCCAAGGCCACGGGCGTCTATCTGCCCTTCCTGCTGGCCTATTTCGTCATGACTTGCGGCCTGTCGTTCCTCGAAACGAGCTGCAACCCCTACATCTACTGCATGGGAAGCGAGGAGACGGCCACGCGGAGGCTCAACCTGGCACAGGCGTTCAACCCCATCGGTGCGCTGGCCGGCATGTATGTGGCCATGAACTGCGTGCAGGCGAGGATGAATCCCATGGACACGCTGTCGCGAGGCGAGCTTTCCGACGCCCAGTTCGAGGCAATAAAGGACTACGACCTCGGCGTTCTCATCCAGCCATACCTCTTCATAGGCATCGTGGTGCTGGCGCTTCTCGCGGCCATCGCCCTGAAACGTATGCCTATGGATGCCGACACCCATTCGGGAAAGGGCTTCGGGCGCACGCTGGGCGAACTGATACGCACCAAGAACTACCGCGAGGGCGTGGTTGCACAGTTCTTCTACATAGGCGCACAGGTGATGTGCTGGACCTTTATCATACAGTACGGCACCCGCATCCTCATGGGTGAGGGCATGGAAGAGCGCGAGGCGGAGATACTGTCGCAGAAGTTCAACATAGCCGCACTGGTGCTTTTCACGTGCAGCCGGTTTGTCTGCACATGGTTTCTGCGCTACATACAGCCAGGCAAGCTGCTCGCCATACTCGCCGTGCTTGGCGGTGCCGCCGTGTGCGGCGTCATCCTGTTCACCGACCGCACCGGTCTCTACTGCCTTGTGGCCGTCAGCGGCTGCATGTCGCTCATGTTTCCCACCATCTACGGCATCGCCCTGCGCGGCCTGGGCGACAATGTGAAGGTAGGAGGTGCCGGACTCATCATGTCCATACTGGGCGGTTCGGTGTTCCCTCCGCTACAGGCGGCCATGATAGACGGCAACTTCTCGCTCTTCGGACTGCCCGCCACCAACTCCTCGTTTGTGCTCTCGCTGGTGTGCTTCGCCGTGGTTGCCGCCTACGGACACCGTGCCTACGTGCGCCACAACATCACCCACGACTACAACAATTAGCCCCATTCTCGCCGCAGTTTGGCTTTCTCCATCGAAAGCCCCGGCGTTTATCTACAAACCGGCAGTCAGGCTAATCCGTTCCTGCGGATTGGCGTGGCTTAAAGCCAAAACGGGCAGCGTGCATCAAGCACACTGCCCGTTTCGCTTGTCTTGTTAATGCTCAAAAATCAATCTTTCTCCCGTTGCAGACGCACCGGCGGCATCAGCTGCGGCTCACTTGCAGACCGCTTTTGCTCAATGCCATATCGACAAAGCGGGCGTTGGCGTTGACCGGGTGTGCGTTTATCGTCTGTCTGATGCGCGCTGCCGCCTCCTGATCCTTGGCTACCATGTAGAGATAGCCCCCTCCGCCGGCGCCGGGGAGCTTGTATCCGAGGCAATAGTCGTCAATCTGCTGCGTCAAAGCCTTGACCGCATCCGGGTTAGTGCCGCTGTCAAGTGCCTGGTTCTGCTGCCAGTTCTCGCGCAGCAGCCGTCCCATGCGGTCGAAGTCGAGCCTTTGTATGGCTTCATACATGTCTGTGGCGTGGCATTTCATGCTGCGGAGAAGCTGGAGCTGGGCGTTGCTGTTGAGAAACATACGCCGCACGATGTCGGCAAGCAGACTTTTCGCCGTGCGGGTTATGCCTGTATAATACAGAAGGTGGCATCCGGCATACTCCGGCTGTGTATATAGGTCGTCGGGAAGCCAGCTTACCAACGGCTGCTGGTCGAATCCGCGCGATGTCTGCAACAGTTTCACTCCGCCGAGCACGCCTCCGTACTGGTCTTGCCACCCTCCGCCGGTCGTAAGCAGCTGTTCCAGCACAAGAGTGCGCTTGCATATCTCGTTCTTGTCCCACGCCAGCGAACAGAAGTCGCTCACTGCGCCGAGCACAGTGGCCGCCAGGATGCTGCTGGTGCCCAGTCCGCTGCCCGCAGGTACGGCAGAGAGCAGCGTCAACTCGATGCCTCCGCCGAAGTCAGCCAGCTGGTCGCGCAGCGTGGCGTGCCGCTCTGCGCAGAAATCCGGGTGGAATCCGGCGAGCACAAGAGCCGCCTTGGGTAT
>CAVHML010000052.1:0-13273 GCA_963636905.1 bacterium | reverse complement strand
GTCAGAACGAGACGGTGCGGCTGCCGTCTTCGCCCTCGGCAATAGTGACATGCACGGCATCGCTTGGCAGAAGTTCTTCTATAAGCTCCGGCCACTCAATGAAGCAGACTGCGCCACTGTAGAAGTAGTCCTCGTAGCCCATGTCATAGACCTCTTCGAGCTTTTTGATGCGGTAGAAGTCGAAGTGGTAGACTATTTCGCCCGTCGTGTCGCTTCGGTACTCGTTGACGATGGCGAAGGTGGGCGAAGTGATAACGTCGCTGATGCCCATTTCCTCGCACACAGCCTTGATGAATGTGGTCTTTCCTGCCCCCATCTTGCCGTAGAAGGCGAAGACTGTGGCTCCGTTCATGTTGGCGGCAAACTGCCTTGCGGCCTCGCGGATGCCGTCCAAGTGGTCTATTCTTATCTCCATTTTTGTTTGGTGGGTTCTATAAATTAGCTTTGCTGGATTTTGAGACTATTTTCGAGTACATATCGTCAGCGAGTAAGGGAGCAATGCGAGCATTACGACCGAACGAGGTGGCGATATGAACCGAAAAGAGTCCAAAAGACGGCAAAACGTAACCCATGTTGTTTTGTTGTTTGTTATGGTGGTAATTTATAGAACCCACCTTTATCTTTTCTTCCCCGTAAGCGTTATCAGCGGTATTATCATCTCTTCCATGGATATTCCGCCGTGCTGGAAGGTGTCTTTATAGTAAGAAACGTAGTAGTTGTAGTTGTTCGGATAGGCGAAAAACGAGTCGCCCGTGGCGAAGACGTAGCTCGTGCTGAGGTTTGGCGACGGCAGAAGAGCCTTGCCCGGCTCCTTGATGACAAACAGTTCCTTGCTGTCGTAGCTGAGGTTCTTGCCCAGCTTGTAGCGCAGATTGGTGTTGGTGTTGCGGTCGCCGACTATCTTCACCGGGCGGCTGGCGCGGATGGAGCCGTGGTCTGTGGTGACTATCACCTTGCAGCCGGTCTGCGAGAGCAGCTTGAAGAAGTCGGATATGACCGAGTGGTTGAACCAGCTCAGAGTGATGCTGCGGTAGGCCGACTCGTTGTTGGCCAGCTCGCGCACCATTTTCGACTCCGTGCGGGCGTGGCTGAGCATGTCGATGAAGTTGAAGACAACCACGTTGAGGTCGTTTTTCTCCATCTGGCGGAACTTCTGCATGAGTTTTTCCGCCCCTGCCGAGTCGTTGATTTTGGTGTAAGAGAAGGTGTCGTGGCGGCGGTAGCGGTCGAGCTGCGTCTGGATTAGCGGAGCCTCGTTGAGGTTTTTGCCTTCCGCCTCGTCCTCGTCCACCCACAAGTCGGGAAACATGTCGGCTATGGCCTTGGGCATCAGTCCGCTGAAGATGGCGTTGCGCGCATACTGTGTGGCCGTGGGGAGGATGCTGAAGTACAGTTCTTCGTTGATGTCAAAGCTTTCGCCAATCTCTTTCGCCACCATGCGCCACTGGTCGTAGCGGAAGTTGTCGAGCACAATGAGGCACACTTTCTCGCCTGCATTGAGCAGCGGAAACACTCTCTTCTTGAACAGTTCCGGACTCATCAGCGGATGGTTGTCGCCAGGTCGCCCCGGCGCAAGCTCGGAAGCCCAGTCCATATAGTTTTTCCTTACAAACTTTGCAAAGCCGTTGTTGGCCTCCTCCTTCTGCATGCGCAGCATTTCGGTCATGCTGCTGTTGGTGCCGCTCAGCTCCAGTTCCCAATGCACGAGCTTCTTGTACACGTCCACCCAGTCTTGCCACGTCCGGCAGTCGCCTATCTGCATGGCTATCTGCTGGAAGCTCTGCTGGTAGCCCGACTGAGTGACCTCTGTCTCTATGGCCTTGCGGTGTATGTTCTTCTTCAGGGCGAGCAATATCTGGTTGGGGTTGACAGGTTTTATCAGATAGTCGGCTATCTTCGACCCGATGGCCTGGTCCATGATGTTCTCCTCCTCGCTCTTGGTCACCATCACCACGGGCACCGAGGGCAGTATCTCCTTTATCTTCTGGAGCGTCTCAAGTCCGCTCAGTCCGGGCATCATCTCGTCCAGCAGCACCAAGTCGAAGTTCTGTCGGCGGCACTGCTCCACCGCGTCCACGCCGTTGCTCACAGTCACCACCTCATAGCCCTTCCGTTCGAGGAAAAGGAGGTGCGCCCTCAACAGGTCAATCTCATCGTCGACCCACAATAACAGTCCGTTGCTCATCTGTAAAAGTCGTCATTAAAGTCAAAATCTCCGGCGTTACGCTGGCCGCCTCCGCCGTTGCCGTCAAGGAAATCAGAGTCCTCTTCGGGCGAGTCTTCCCGTTCTTTCTCCTGCTCCACGCTTTCGGGCATGTTAAGCAGCTGCTCATTGCTTATTTGCAGCGGTGCGAAAGCCTTTTCAAAGAAGTTTTCGTAGTCCGTATAGCTGTATTTCGAGCCGAGAAGCTTCAGGTTTTCCTCGCTGATTATTATCCTGCGGCAGCCGTGCAGACGCTCTGTCATGTCCTTGTCGGCATAGAGCAGCCGGGCATACTGCAGAGCCTCGTCGTAGCTCAGGAAGCCGCGTATCATCATGCGGCAGATGCCGCCGTCGTCGTCGACAGATATGTCAAAGTTGCGCACGAGGAAGTTGCTGAAATTATACTTCGCGAGGTCGTAAAGCAACTGGTTGGTGTTGACCGAGTCGGCACGACAAGCCAGCAGGAATACGAAGCCCGTGTTGCGCTCCGTGCTCAGTGTATCGGCCGCAGTGGAGTCAGCCGCAGCCATGTTTACGCCTCGGCGCGACCAGATGTCGCCCAAGTCGAACTTGCCGCCGTGAAGCGAGCGTCCGGCCTGCACGCCTTTTATTATCATGCCGGCCATCTCCGTCACCTCGCTTTCGGGATATTTCTCCACCACCTGCTTCATCCTCTCCACACAGCCCGCTCCGTCGCCGTCGTCAAGCAGCCCAAGACCGTCAATGAAGATGAACTTCGCCCGGTTGTAGCCCAGCGGGAAGCGCTCCGCCGACAGGGCGGCGTTGGCCTTCACCTCGCCCATGCGCCCGGCCTTGAACGCCTCGTAGGTAGCACCGTAGAGCGAGTCTTCTATGTGGACGCCGAACTTCGAGTTCTCCACAAAATGCGGGTCGCTCAAGAGGCTTGTCCACTTGCTGTCAGGATATTGCGACTGCAACTTTGCCAAACAGGCGTCGGCCATGGCCGTGTCGCCAAGGCGCGAGTAGAGAAGAAACAGATGATACCACGCCTCGTCCGTCTTTTCATAGCCCGAATATTGACTTGTGAGCCGCGTCAACGCCTTTTCGCTCAGCTTGAGGTTGTCCAGCTTGTCCTTGAATATAACGCCCGAGTTGAACAGTCCGTCTTCTATTATCGCGTCGCTGGCCGCCTTCTGCTCGTCAGTGAACGGTATCTGCGCCAAGTAGTACTCACGTTTGTGCGGGTCGGTGGCCGGGTCGTCCTCCTTAGGCTTCCCCTTGTCGTCGGTAGTAGCCACAGAATCGGTAGGAGCAACGGCAGCCACAGAGTCGGCAGTGGCCACCTCCTGTCCTGCATCCTGCCCCATATTGACCACAGTGCGGTTAGCCCGCTGCCAGTTGTCCACGTTTTCGCGTTTGCCCCACTGGCTTTGGAAAGCCGTCTTTCCCTGGTTTACGGCCATCTGGTTGTAGAAATACCACTGCCCGTTCTTCGTCGTAGAGTTGTCCGTGGTCGTCTGGTTGGTCTTCTGCTGGTTGCCCACGGCTCCCTGCGCCTGCTGCTGCCTGTTAGCCTCAGCCTCTTGAGCCGCCCGCTTCTCCTCCTTTTCCTTGCGCTTCAGGGCTTCTATCACCCTGTCTATGGCCTTGTTGCGGTCAGCTTCCGGCAGAGCGGCAAGCGTTTGCAGCGAGTCTTGCAGATAGACAGCATCGGTAAAGGGCACCAACTCGTCGAGCACCTTCGAGCGGCTGGACAGTTCACCGTAGTCGGGACGGTCCTTATCGAGCAATCCGATAGCCTCGCCGTAGCAGCGTTTGGCGTCGCTGTACTTCTCCTTGTCCCAGTAGAGGTTGCCAAGCCGCAGCAACAGTACACCTTTCTCTATGCCACTGCGCGTGGCCTTGGCGTTGCCCTGCTCATAGGCGGCAATGGCGTTGGCCGTGTCCCGTGCGGTGAGGTATATGTTGCCTATGGCATAATAAACCTGGTCGAGGTAGTCCTTGTTCTTGTCAGACGCTGCCATGCGGCGCAACCGCCTTACCATCTGCTTTGTCCTGCCCTTTGCCATCACCTCGGTCTGCGCTATGCGGGCGTTGAACTCCACCTCGTAGGGCGGATTCTGGCGCACCACGCGCTTGTATGCCTTGTATGCCTCATTGCGGTTGCCGAGCTTTGCCTGCACCTGTCCCATCAAGTACCACAGGCGCGCCCGCTGCTGCCTCCTGCCCTCATGCTTTATGGCCTTGCGCAGGTAAGGCACGGCCTCGGCATACTGCCCGTTGCGCACGTAATAGTCGGCGTAGGTGCAGTCCCAGTCGGCCACAGCGCGGTAGTGCATCGTGTCGCGGCGCATCTTTACTATCACGTCCTCCGCGTCGTAGAGCCAGCCAAGCTCACAATAGCTCTTGGCCAGCCAAGCACGGGCTATGCCGTTGATGGCCGGCTGCGTGGCATACAGCCTCGACATGTAGGAGAATGTGGCCGCCGCCTCGTCGAACTGCCCTTTCTGAAACTGCGACTTGCCCATCAAGAGCCACGCCTTCCACAGAAACGGGTTGTACTCCCTGCGCGAGAGCCACTCAATGTCCTTGGCCGTCTTGCGCCTGTTCTTCGTCCATTCAGGCCGCTTCTTTATGCTGTGCTGCTTTATGGCCTTCTCGCACTTCTCTATCGCGCGGTCAAAATTGGCCTTGCCGATGTCGCGGCTCGCCTTGTTGCCCACGGTGTACATCGGTATCAGCTCCGTAAAGTTGTCCTTGTTGCCTTTCTCTTTCTCCAGCGAACCGTCTATAAACGCTTGGTTGCCGTTGTAGAACGTGTTGTAACGGGCGTTGAAAGAGTGCCACCAGCGGGTGCGGCCGGTGTTTTTTTGCGTGGAGCAGCCCGCCACGGCCAATGCGACCACGGCGAAAAGCACCATTATAATATGTATCTTATTGCACTTCCCCACACTTCTTTAACTTGTAAACCACCGCTTTTATTGTTTTCAGTGCGGCATAAATGATTATGGAGACGAAGATTATCGATGCTCCCGACGGCACATTGAGCCAGAAAGACACCGCCAGACCAGCCACGCAGTACAGGAACCCGAACACGACGCTTAGCCCTATCATGCGCCGGAAGTCGTATGTGAAGAGGTTAGCGGTCATCTGAGGTATCGTGAGCAGCCCCATCGCGAGCACTATGCCCACCATGCGCAGGGTGGAAACGATGGTCATGGCCGTAATAGCCATCATCATATACTCCACAAGCGTCACCGGCAGATGCTGCGAACGGGCGAATACGGGGTCGAAAGCCACGCTGACTATGGTGCGCATGAGCAGCGAGAACAGCGCAGCCACCGCCACGGCCAGCACTCCAAGCAGCCACAGGTCGGCAGAACCTATCGTGAGAATGTTGCCAAACAGATAGGCTGACAGGTCAGGCATGAAGCCCGGCGTAAGAAAACAGCAGATTATGCCCACGCTCATGCCCAGAGTCCACGACACGGCTATGGCCGAATCTTCGCGTATGCGGCCTCGCTGCGACAACCACTGCACGCCACAGGCGCTGCCAACGGCAAACACCATGGCCGAGAGTATGGGATTTAGTCCGAAGAGCACGCCCAGACCAATGCCGCCGAACGATGCGTGGGTGATGCCGCCACTGATGAACACGAGCCGTCGCGCCACGATATACGTGCCCACAAAGCCGCAGAGCACACTGGCAAGCAGGCTTCCGAGCAAGGCGTTCTGGAAGAAAGAATATTCTAATATGGACATTTTCGATTGGAAAGTTTGCGGATATGCGGCCTCAACGCCACAGCCAGCGCAGTTCAGGAGTCCGACCTATTGTCGGCAATGAGCATCATCAGTTCGTCCTTCAGCTGGTCTGGCACGTTTATCGCCCTGGCCGAGAGACTGCGGCTCCAACCTTCGGCCTCGTCGGGGCGCATGGTGTAGAGCACATAGCGGAACTCTTCGGCCTCAGCGTCGGTATATCCGTCAGAAGGGCGACCTTGATAGGCGTCCAAGTCCTCGTCGTCGTAGTATTCAACCGGCTTCACTGCCGCCTCAACCATACACTCATGGGCGCACTTACCGCCGCCCGAAGTACATGAAGAGCAGGAGTCCGCAGGCGCAGCAACACTGTTCGCTCCGAGGAAACGCCGTGCAGCCAAAGCCAGAACGAGCAGTACGATGAGGGCAATGATACATACCGTGACCATATCCGCAGAAGTTTGTTACGTTCAGGCTTCGCTCTCCTCCACCGTGAAGCCCGCCTTGCGCAGGTCGTCCCAGTAGGAAGGATAGGATTTGGTGACCACTTGTGGATGCTCTATGCGCACCTGACCCAGTTTGAAAGCCAGCGGAGCAAAGGCCAAAGCCATGCGGTGGTCGTCGTAGGTGCTGACCACCGGGTTGGCGTCAGGCTCACAACGCTCGCCATCCCACACCAGTTCGCGGCCGTCAACGTCGTTTATGACATAGCCAAACTTGCGCAGCTCGGTCTTGAGAGCCTCTATGCGGTCGGTCTCCTTTATCTTCAGGGTCTGCAAACCCGTGAAGCGGAACTTTATGTCCATGGCCACGCAGCACACGACGAACGTTTGCGCCAGATCGGGCGAGTTCACAAAGTCGTATTCCAGCCGGGGCAGTCTACGTCCGGTACACCTTAGTGTGACCGATGTGGGTGCGTCCGACTTCGGAACAGCAAAAGTTGTGTTCACGCCAAGCAGACTGAAGATGTAGCGCACCGACGAATCGCCCTGCCTACTGCCGTCGGCAAGTCCGTCGAGAGCCACACGACAGTCCGGAGTGCCGCAGATGGCCATCATCTCATACCAATACGAGGCTGCACTCCAGTCGTTTTCTATCAGGTACGGGCGCACAACGTATGGTTTTGGACGCACGGTTATGGTGTCCATGTCGCTCCATTCCGCATCGGCACCGTAGGCTGCCATGAGCGAAAGTGTCAGGTCTATATACGGTCGCGATATGATTTCGCCCTCAAGGTGGAGCGTGAGGCCGTTTTTCAGCACGGGAGCTATCATGAGCAGCGCCGAGATATACTGCGAACTGACGTTGCCGGGCATGGGCAAGTGGCCTCCTTCGAGTGTCCGGCCATTGATGCGCAGGGGCGGAAAGCCCTCTTCGCCCACGTAAGTGATGTCGGCTCCGAGATAGCGCAGGGCGTCCACGAGCACCTTTATCGGGCGGTGTTTCATCCGCTCCGTACCTGTTATGGTGTGGCAGCCTGGCGTTACGGCGAGATAGGCCGTAAGGAAGCGCATGGCTGTGCCGGCGGCCTTGATGTCAATCACGTCGGGTTTGTCGCGCAGGGCGGCCACGGTCACCTCCGTATCGTCGCAGTCGGAAAGGTTTTGCGGTATGTCTGTGCTCCCTGCAAGTGCGTTTATTATCAGCACACGGTTGCTTATGCTCTTTGAGGCAGGGAGAGCCACCCGTGCGTCAAGCGTCTCTGGGGCTTTTACTGTATATATCATAATGGGAAAAGCGTTGGTTTTGCCTGTTTTATCCGGCACACAAAATTAAACATTATAATCGGTTCGGACAAATTACTGCTTCAAATTTCGTGCCAGTCCCAGCGGCTTCAGAACGACGGATGCCGCTCCTGCACGCCTGCAACATGATGCCTGTATGCACCATTCATGGCACTTGCAGGGCGCAGACTCCATGTCCGCAACCCGCAAGTGCCATGTATTATATATATAAATGTACTCGCGTGCGCACGAGAGAAGCCCTGTTGTCAGAGGCAGGTGTTTCAGAACCAGGCCTTACTTGCCCCTCTTCTCGCCGAGAAACTTGTCCCATCGCACGTTTTTCACGTGCAGTCCATTCACGTTGACCGCCTTTGTGGTGTATTTGCGCACCGTGTCCACGCTCAGGTTCTCTATGTTTACGTTCTCCACAGGCAGGTCCTTGTCGCCGTTTATCTGATACACGCCGTCGGCCACACTGCACTTCACGTCCTTCATGTATATGTCGCGTATCTGCGTAACGGAGTCCTTGTAGGTGGGCACGAGGTCTTTCCACTGGTATAGCACGTCGGTATCTATGGCAAAGGCACGCTCCATACTGTTGGCACTCACGCGTTCCATATAGATGTTCTTGATAAACGCACCCCTGCGGCGGTTGGTCTTCAGGTAGAAGAGCGTCTTCACGCGGTCGTCCATGGCGCAGTCGTGCATATAGACATTGCGTATTCCGCCCGAAATCTCGCTGCCCACAACGAGCAAACCGTGGGCGTTGCGCATGCGGCAGTTGCGCACCACCACATTCTCCGTCGGTTGTCCGATGCGCCAGGCATCGTGGTTGCGCCCCGACTTTATCACCACTCCGTCGTCGCCCTGGTCGAACAGGCAGTTCTCGATGAGCACGTTGCGGGTCATTTCGAGGTCTATTCCGTCATTGTTGTGACCGTGAGCATACACGTCAAGACCGCGCGCCACACAGTCAACACAACGATATAAATGTATAGTCCAGAAGGGCGACTGGCGTATCCTGAAGTCTTCGAGCAACACGTTGCGGCACTGGTTGAAGTGAATCAGGTGCGGGCGCAGGTGGTTGTCGCCCTCCGCCATCTTCCTCTCAGCCACCGGCTTGTTGAAAGTGGCCCAGTCGTAGAGCTGCGCCAAAGCGTTCATGTGCGCCTTCGGACGGGAGAACCACGTTTTCCACACCTTCATGTCGGGCGTAAGCGTACCTTTGCCGCTTATGCCCACGTTGGTACACTTGTAGGCATAGACCAGTGGCGAGTAGTTCATGCACTCCATGCCCTCCCAACTCACCTCCACTGCGGGCAGATAGTCGGCAGGATTGGACGAGAACACCACCTTGCTGCCCTCGGAAAGATACAGGTTGCAGTTGCTCAGAAAGCGTATCGGCCCCGACGGCCACACTCCTTCGGGCACCACCACGCGGCCTCCTCCAGCCTCGTTGCAAGCCTTCATGGCCTTTGCGAACGCCTTTGTGTTGGCGGCGATGCAGTTTGCCTCGGTGTCAGAGCCGCTCTTCTTGGCTCCATAGTCGGCTATGCTGAAGTCGTTGTGGGGAAAGTTGTAGATGGCGATGGCCGGCATGTCAAATGGCGCAGCCACCTTTACGGAGTCGTACTCGGCCACCTTGAAACTGCTGAGCGACAGCACGGCGGCGCATAGGAGCAACAGGCTCGCAAAAGGTCTGGTTTTTCGCATTGTTCAGTATATCAGTTTGTTAATGTAGTCGCAGGACTGGCTTTCGCAACCGCCCCGTTCCGGCAAGCCAAGGGTGCGGAGACCGGGCGGAAATGCCGCACCAAAGGGCGGAAAGGTGCATGACGCATTGCGGAAAGGCGCATGGCGTATTGCGCAACCGCCCCCGTTTTCCATACGGAAGGCACGGCGGCGCACCATTACCCTGCAAATTTAGCACTATTTCCCCACCGCACCGGCCTTTTATCCTTTTTTAATACTATGCGCAACCGGGGCGGTCTCTCTTCGCCAACAGGGTACACCCGTTTCAAGACCCGCCCGTTTGGCTGTCGTAAACAGGCCGTTTACGATGGCTAAACACGGCATTTACGACCCGTAAACAGGCCGTTTACGGATGCCAAATGCACCGTTTACGGAGCACAAACGGCAGAGTTGCGGAAACGGCTGGCCGTCAGCCACTTGCAGAACGGCACTTTTGCAGCGGAAAACCGCCGCTTCAGGCACTGCGCAAAGGCCGGCGGAGGAAGCCGAACGGCAGCCCTGGCTGACTCCTCAAACGGTTGCCGCAAGAAAAACCGTGGAAAAAACAGCAGGAAAAGTTTGGGTTTCTCGCAAAATGTGTGTACTTTTGCACCCGCAATGCAGCAAGATGCCTGCATCGGGATGTAGCGCAGTTGGTTAGCGCACGCGTCTGGGGGGCGTGAGGTCGCTGGTTCGAGTCCAGTCATCCCGACACTTGTGGAGCGTGAGAGGCGGAGTGCCTTTCACGCTTTTGCCTTTTCTGACCTGAAAGAGGCCGGATTTTATTCCGAAACAAGCGAGGTTTTGCCCATAAACAAGCAGGGCTTTACTCCGAAACAAGCGGGAGTTCGCTCCGAAACAAGCAGGGCAAAGGGCGAAAACCGCCGTGTTTAGGGCGAGAAACAGCCTGTTGAATGACAATATTTGCAGAATTTATGCGTTATATACCTGTGCAAAGGATTGCCCGATGGGGCGTCTGGCTAAGCCGGATGCACCGTTGCCAAGGCTTCGGGGTGCAGTCGCCTTCCGATTTCCGATTCATTCGGGAGGTGATAAACAGCCGTGCGCAACACCCGGAGTATGCCCTTCTGGCCAGCGAACTGCCCGAGACCAAGGGACGGGAGCGGAGGTTGTGCCAGCTCTACTTCAGACTTGCCGCCCATTTCCAACCCAAAACGGTGGTGGATTACGGCGAGAACGACCGCTCGCCAAGCACCATATATATATCCAAGGGGTGCGCACGTGCGCGAATAAGCGGCTCGTTTGACGGCACAGACCGGGCTGACCTGATGCGGATAGCACTCCGTGGCGACTGCGAACAGGCTTACGAAGAGGCCGTAGGGCATGCCGGACAGCAGTCTGTACTCGTTCTCGAAGGCATAAGGCGCGGACGCAAGGAGCGCAAGCTGTGGCGCAAGGCGGTGGAAGACAGCCGCACAGGGGTGACATTCGACCTGTATTACGCCGGTATAGTGCTCTTCGACAAGAAAAGATACAAGGAGAACCATATAGTTAACTTTTGACTTACCATAAATGAAACACATCACTAAGGTTTATACAAGACAGGGCGACAAAGGCACAACCAGCCTCGTGGGCGGCGTGAAGACAGCGAAAACATCCGTGAGAATAGAGGCTTACGGCACTGTGGATGAGCTTAGTTCACAGTTAGGGCTGCTTGCGGCAATGCTTGACGAGGGACACGAGAAGGCTTTTGTGCAGGACGTGCAGAACAACCTGTTCTGTGTGTGTACGCATCTGGCCACCGACCAGTCGCAGACACCGCTCTATCCATCGGGAATACTGCCCACAGGCGAGACAGAAAAGCTGGAAACAGAGATAGATGCCATACTGGCAGAGCTGCCCGAAAAGCTGGGTTTCGTGCTGCCCGGAGGCACTCCCAAGGCCGCAACAGCCCACGTTTGCCGTGCCGTATGCCGCAGAGCCGAACGGCGCATAGCCGCCCTGGCCGCCACAGACACGGTGTCGCCGGACATCATGAGCTACATTAACCGTCTGTCAGACTACCTCTTCGTTTTGGCAAAAAAACTCAATTTTATAGACAAACAGGAGGAAAAAACTTGGCGCAAGCCTTGTGAATAAGAATAAATGTATTACTTTTGCGGCCACAACAGTAAATCTAAAGACTATGTATTGGACACTTGAATTAGCATCAAAGCTCGAAGACGCACCATGGCCGGCCACTAAAGACGAACTGATTGACTACGCAATCCGTTCAGGTGCACCACTTGAAGTGCTCGAAAACCTGCAAGAGATAGAGGATGAGGGCGATGTGTATGAAAGCATCGAGGATATTTGGCCCGATTACCCCACCAAAGAAGACTTCCTCTTCAACGAAGACGAGTATTGACAGCCCCGCATGCAGAATGAAGAGTGAAGAGTGAAGAATTTAATTGCATAGAGCCTGTGTCTTGTGTCCTGTGCGCAGCCTATTCTTCACTCTTCACTCTTCACTCTTCATTTAAGTTGGTGTTATGTGTCTATTCCGCTTTTTCAGTTCCCAACGCCACAGGAAAATTGACATAAGTCAAGAAATTAGCCATTTATTTCAGACCAAAAATCAAATTATACGGCCTTGCGCTGTCATTTAGGCATACCTTTGCATCAGACAAAGCTGCCGGCGGAGACCAAGGACAAGCCCATTGCCCGAATGGAAACACCGCCATTGCAGCACAGGACATTACTTGACCTATAACATTAATGTATATGAACAGTATATTGGAAGGCCGTCCGGCCCTACAAAAGGAAGTTGAGAAAATCGCCGAAGTGGCCGGCTATCTGTGGCAAAACGGCTGGGCAGAGCGCAACGGCGGCAACATCACAGTGAACATCACCGACCTTGTAGATGACAAGATACGCAGTCTTGCGCCAATAAGCGAGGTCAAGCAGATAGGAATAACCCTGCCCCACCTCAAAGGCGGCTACTTCTTCTGCAAAGGAACGGGCAAGCGCATGCGCGACTTGGCACGTTGGCCTATGGACAACGGCAGTGTGATACGCATACTTGACGACTGCGCAAGCTATGCCATCATTGCAGACAACGCAGTGAACCCCACAAGCGAACTGCCGTCACACTTGGCAGTACACAACCGCCTCGTTGAGACCGGCTCTCCCTACAAGGCAACCGTACACACCCACCCTATCGAGCTTATAGCCATGAGCCACAACCCGAAATTCCTCGGAAAAGACGTGCTCACCAATATCCTTTGGAGCATGATACCCGAAACAAAGGCTTTCTGTCCGCTGGGCTTGGGCATGGTAAAATACCAGTTGCCGGGTTCAAACACACTGGCCGAGATGACCATGAAGGAACTTGAAGACTACGATGTGGTCATGTGGGAGAAGCACGGAGTGTTTGCCAAAGGTCTTGACGTGATGGACGCCTTCGACCAAATAGACGTTTTGTCGAAGAGCGCAAAGATATATATCGACTCAAAAGCCATGGGCTTTGAACCGACAGGCATGACACAGGAACAGATGGCAGAGATGTCCAAGGTGTTCAATCTGCCGAGATAGAACGAAAAACAACCGCTTTTGTTGACGGATACGATGCCAACGCGGTGCCCAACCTGTCAGAATGGAATGAAAAACAACTACTGACTACATATAAAGAACGTTATTACTTATCATTAGGTTAACACATTAAAGCCCCGAAGCTGTGAAGCTACGGGGCTTTCTCGGGAAATAGCATGTGGCGTTAAACGTGGGCGTGGACTCCTTGCTGCAAAGAGATGGGCTTTTTGGATCAAAGATATAGGCTTTTTGGGTCAAAGATATAGGCTTTTTTGGTCAAAGATAGGCCATCAAACCGCACATTTTCCACCCAAAAAGGTCAAGATGCTGAAATTTTGTGCCACTTTCATGCACTTTTGGCCTT
>CAVHML010000051.1:0-13316 GCA_963636905.1 bacterium | reverse complement strand
TTGCAATTAGAGCTTCCTATTCAAGCTTCATCTTGAAGATCAGGGTCAGCACCTTGCGAGTATAGTTGTCTTCGGGGTCATACTCGTATGCTTTCTCCCAGTAGGGGCGGCTCTTCTTGGTGTTGTTCTCCACGCGGAAGTAGTAGGAGGCTATGTACCGATACATCAGTCCGAGGTTTTTGCGCTCCGACTCCGTCTTTTCCGCCTTTGAAGATACGAGCGATATGTAGCTCTTTGCTATGGGCAGAGCCAGTCCGCGTGTCTGTTCCGGGTCGAGAGTGTGCCTTATGACGAAGCGCTGGTACTCTATCACGGGTGCGTAAGACAGGAACTTCTGTCCCATGATGGCATATACCGAGTCGGCCTTCATAAGAGAGACCTCCTTCTCCAGTCCGTTCTCTTCCGCTGCCTTGTCGACATACAGTTGCGCATAGCCGTTCAGGTCGGCCACGGTCAGCTGTCCTGCCTTCTCGCGCTGCGCCACATAGTCGGCGTAGATGCTTTCCGCGCGGTCGTATTCGCCCAGTTCCTTGTAAGCCTCACCTATCTTGCCTATGGCATAGTTGCGGTCTTCGTCGGTGGCAGTGGGCGATGCGAGCAGTTCCTCAAACGTCTTTATGGCTGCAGTGAGCTTGTGCTGCACCATATAGGCACGTCCGTAGTAGCGCAGGTCGGTATTGTTAAACTGCACCTTTTCGGTTTCCTTCAACCTGTCGCCATATTCCACGCCCTTCTTGCCGTTGTTGGTCTCCACGGCAGAGTAGTATGCCAGTCGCAGTAGCGACGAGTCGTTGGCGAAATGCGTCAGTCCCTCCTCGGCAATATTGAGACAGGCTACGTAGTTGTTTCTGTCCAAGCGTCCCAAACCGTAGCTCTGCCTTGCAAACTCACTGTAGTCGCTGGCTATCATCGAGTCCTTTTCCGTAGAGTCGGCAAAGGCTGTGGAGTAGTATTTGGTCACATTGTTCATGTTTTCCGTCAGGTCGCCCACGCCTTTCTCCATGCGCAGGTTGTACATCCGCGCCAGTTTGATGTTGAGGGGGAACGTCGGGATGGCCGTCTTTGCCTTGCTGAGCACGTTGAAGGCAGCCTGATGGTCTGACGAAGCATACATGTCGGCCATGCGCACATAGCCTTCGGGGTTGCTGGAGTTGGCCGTTATGGCGCGGCCGAACCACGACATGGCCTTTGTGGTATCCTCACACACTGCCCAGATGTCGCCCACAAGGGTGTAGGCCGGCACGTATGTGCTGTCTATGAGCAGAGCCTTTTCGGCATAGCGGAAGGCGTTTGCCGAGTCGCGTCCGTTATACCAGAATGCGTCAGCCGCCCCGGTGAGCACCTCCACGTTGTTCTTGTACTTGCTGCAAACCTTGCTTACAAAAGGCTCAACGAAGTTGCGCGGATGCTTTTTTATCACGGCTCTCATGGCCTGTATTGTGGCCTTTTGGTCGCCGAAGTGCATCTTCTGCGCCACAGCCGCCGTTGCGGTGCAGAGCAGTAGCACGAGTGGAAGTGTGCGTCTCAATGTCTTTCCTATGCTGTCCATGGGTGTCTATATTTGGTTGTGCCCGTAGTGTGCGCTTGTGTCAGTCTGCTTTTCAGAGGCTGTACTGCACACCGAGGCTTAGCGTCTTTATTACATACGGCTTGCGTTGTGCGTAGCCGATGAGTCCGGGGTTGCGGGTCGCAAACAACTGCGGCGTGAGCGTGAGCGACAGACCGGGTTTTATCTCGGCACACAGCTTCACTCCGGCGTTCACTCCCCACTTCACCTTCTTCACCTCGCTCACATTCAGGCGGTACCGGTGCAGCTTGGCCGGCACCTCCCCGTCGTCCAGAGTGTGGCTCGACCCCATGTGCAGCATCATTGTAGGTCCTGCAAAGGCTTCAAGTTTGAACATCCGCCGTTCCGAAGCCCCTGCGAACAGGCGTGTCAGGTCCAGCAGGTAGGTCAGCGACACCATTCCCTTGTTGTAACGGCTGTTATACAGAGCCGTGTATGATGTGCTTCCCAGCTCCTCGTCAAACACGTTGTACTGCACATCCCGGCATCCGAGCCTTGTGCGGGTGGCCAGCGAGAGGTAGTCAAACGATGCTCTCACACCGTGGAGCGGTGTGATGTGGAACTCGGTATAGGCGTTGGCGTTGTAGCTGAAGCCACCGTGGCCGTAGGTCTGTTTGCGATACAGGTTGTTTGCGCCTATGCTGCCACCGAAAGTAAAGCGTCGCAATATGCCGTCACTGCCGCCATTGCTGCCGGAGTGTGTCGCTGCCAGAGTGTTATACACCGTGAAGCCCATGTTGATGGCAAAGGCATTGTCGGCAAAACGCTTTGACATCGACACGCTGCGGTATGGTATTCTATAGTCATAATAGGTATAGCGAGGCTCAATGAACACCTGCAGTCCGTCGGCGAGGCGTGCGAAGAAGTGGAGACCGCCTGAATACGACACGTTGAAGCACCGCAGCAGTTCCCTCTGGTCCTTCATCATCCATCCAAACCCGATACCTCCCACGGCATAAACGCCGAAGCGGCTGTTCCAACTGAAGTCGTCAAAGAAGCCGAACGGGTTGAGCATAGCTTCAGCACGCACATCGGAGTTCAGGCAGTTGTAGTTCTGGTTGTAGGCGGGAGCCTGATACTGGTTGTCAACAGCATCCACGGAGTATTGCAACCAGCGAGTCTCGTTCATCGAGTAGCTTCCTCTCAGACCCACAATGGGCGAGAGCCACTTTCCTGCGCTTATGGTCATGCCTTGTCCGAGCGTACCCATGAAGTTCACCTTTTCAGAAGAGATAAAGTTGGCGCTGCCTCCAAACTCCACAATCCACGGAGTGTGCCATTTCTCCGGTATTGTCCCGTCGGCGTTACGTCTGCGTCGCGAGTAGCGGATGCGGTCTTGGGGCGACAGGTTGTTGTGGATGTAGTATATCATCTTTAAGTTTGCGCCGTAGAAGAAGTCCATCTTCCTCCAGTTGCTCTTGCCGCTTTCGTCCATATTGTCCTGACCTATGCCGACGTAAGGCTCTATTCCCAGATAGCCCTGCGGTCCTGTGAAGAAGCGGAACTGCAGTCCGGCGTGAACCTCTGCCGCCGACCGTTTGGTTGAAGGGTCGCGCTTTACGTGGTATTGCAACCCTGCGCCGAGCACAGTAGATATGTCGAGCAACCGCGTGGGGCGGTATCCGCCGAAGTATGACGACAGACTGAACAGCCAGTCGCCGGCTATGGCCACCCTTGCAAAGCGTGTTCCCTTGTCGCGGCGGTAGCCCAGTGCGCCCGAGAGCGTCACCCTTGCGGTGTGCAGGGGGTTAAACTGCTTGCCTATTGCGCCAAAGGCCACTGTCAGGGGCGTTATTCCGGAGTATTCTCCCGGTGGCACAACCCTGTTTACGCCCAGTCCGCCCTCCAGAAACAGGTGGTCGTCCCATCTGTTGGTGAACTCTTCGCCATATTGACGATAGCGTCCTTCCAACACATAGTCGAGGGCGTTGAAGCCCGTGGCCGTGTTCTTGCGCGTCATTTTCGTGCTGTCGCCGAACATGTCCTCCTCGTCCATGTCGAGAGTGTCGGGTGCTGCTGTCAGTGGAGCCTCCGCCATAGTCGTCGGTATGGCTTCTGCGCCCACAGAGTTAGCCTCCGCAGTGGGGGTCATGTCGGCCGATGCTGTCAGCCACAGGGCCATACTTGCCGTCAGTATGTATTGTCGCTTATTCATTTGTAGTCTCTGCATTGGTGCTGTCGGGCGTGTCGGTAGCGATAGGTGCGCCGGTTGTGGGTGCAGCCTCTGCGCTTGGTGTTGCCTCGCCGCTTCCCTCCTGTGTTGCTGTCGGAGCGGGTTGTGTCGGGACAGAAGCCTTTCTGGTCAGCATTTCAAACTTCCTGCGGTAGGCAGGTATGTCCTTTTTCCTGTACCTGTACTTCTTTCTTATCTCGTCACTCACGTTTCCCTCGTTGAAATACAGCCTCTTGTACTTCGGCTCAAGGTCGAAGCTGTGCTGGAAGTAGGCCAGGAAGCGCGGTATGGTGTCGGCCTGCATTGCCATTTTCATGGCGTTATACTCCTCCAGCTGCCTGTTATACTCCATCAGCTTTTCGGGATTGTTCTGCTGCAGTTCGAAGTATTCCATCTCGGTCAGCTCCTTAAAGCCGCTGTCAGTGTCTCCCTGCCCCTCCTTACCGGCCTCTTCGCTCCATAGTATGCCCTTGAGATACCACTTCTTGGGGTTGTTGTCGGCCATCTTGTCCACGAGCGGCTCCACGTCGGAGCGTTTCTTGTTGAGCTGTCCGTGCAGTTCCGACCACACTATGGCGCGGTTGTCGGCGTTGCTGTTCACCACATAGCTCTCGGCTTCCCTCACCTTGGCGGCCTCGTCAGCGTTGCATGCGCCGGCTATGTAGCGGATGTAGTCGCGTGTAAAGATGATGAACATCCTCAGTCGGCGCACCCTTTCGGTCTTCGGGAGCCACTCCACTATATAGCTGGCGGTGTCCAGCTTCTGCTCCTGGAAGTATATCACGGCCTGGTTGGTGAGTATTTCGGCACGGTTCTTCACTATCGAGGTGTACTCGTCAATGTATTTCTTGCCGTTTATGCGCTTGTCGGCATAGTCTATGAAGGGTCGCAAGATTTCGGGCGTAGCCGTTCCGCGCTTTATGTTGAGCAGCGCCATGCGGTTGGCCACGTATGGGGCTATCTTCAACCGCTCGTATGCCGGCTGGCTTATCAGGTGTTTGTAGGCCAGAGTGGTTATGGTGTCCAGCTCCGCACTGTCCTTTACTGTGGCGAAGAGGTTGTAGTAGTCACCGTTTGAGAGCTTCTTCTTGCCGCTCTTGTATTCGTCCTTGTCGGCATAGTAGGCGGCCACCACCTCGTCGGCGGCCATCACGTGCTCCACCTCATACTTATAGGAGCAGCGCATGATACGCTGGCTTTCCAGTATCGGCTCTATCACCGACTCGTAGAACGGCATGGAGCGCAGCAGTCCGAACACCTCCGTCTCCTTGTTGTTCTCCACGGTGCTCTTCACTATTGCGGTCATCTCGGCATTGCCGCGCTTCTCCACTTCCTTCAGCACGTCCTGCCATGTATATACGTGCGGTTCTTCGGTGCCTATGCGCACGTCGCCGGGCAGCTGTCGGCGTATTATGTTCATGGCCTTCTGCGAACGCTTTATGGCCAGAGCCTTGTTGGTTTCGTAGCTACCCTCGGGCGAGGCACCGCCCTGCACCTTCACATACCACAGGCGGCTGCCATAGGAGCGCAACTCCTTTACCAGCGAGTTCAACTGGGCGTTGTTGGCCGAGTCTTCCACCAGTTCGTCCTTGCCCACATGAAACTTCAGCCGCAGGTCGCGCTCAAATCCGGCCAGATTGGCTTCGGCATCTTCCTTGAATTCGGACGTGAGGGGCATCTCGGCCGAGGCCACCGAGAAGTCCAGAAACTTGAATGGCTTGAATGCCAAGCAGCTTCCCGTGCCCATACCGCCGTTGTTATACATCACGTGGTGGTAGTCTTCCAGCACACAGTAGTACACACACTTGTAGGTTCTGTCCTTGTCGGGCTTGCGTAGCGTCACCCTTTCGGAGTATTCCACAGGTTCTCCGTCGCGCAACACGGTAGAGCTGACAAAGCCCCGCGCCACGGAGTCGTTGCGGAAGAAGTCGTAGGCCATGCGCCTGTCCTGCAGGTTGTGATACACCTCTCCCTCCAGCACGTAGGGTTTCAAGTAGGCTATCGTGTCTTCGTTCTGGCAATCAATGGCCATGGGCTGCACTATTATGCGCGAGTTGTTGCCCGCCCAGCCGGCCGGAAAGGATATTGGCACATCCCAACTCACCTCATAGCCGGTGTCCATGCCCGGCACCGGCTTCATTGTGGGCTGCGTGTTGCGATACTGTCCCGTCACCTTCACCTCCCGGATGGTGTGGTCTATACGCACCAGCTCCACGTAGTCCTTCTTGCCAGACTGTATCTCGAATGCTTTTACTACCGTGTTTTCGCAGAACAGCAGCACACCCTGTCCCGACATGAGCGACTCCACAAACGTACCGTTGGGCTTGGTGGTCTTCCAGGCTATGCCCAGTTTCTTCACCGCCTTGTCCAGATTGTCGCCCATGCTGCCCGGCACGTCGTCGTCCTTGATGGCCTTCTTCAGCACGTTCTGGGCGTTTACGGCCTGCTTCATGGTCTTGAACGTAGCGTAGAGCACCGTCTTGTGCTCTATTCCCTCAGCCTTTTGCAGTCCCACCTGACAGTTCACCTGCATGAAAGTCATGTTGTCCTGCGCCGCCGCCCCGGCCCTGCCGAGCAGCAACAACAGCACCGTCACGGCCACAGCCGACAGTCTGCGTAGCGTGAGTTCCGGTTTCTGTGTGTGTAGTGTAGTCATCTGCCTTTTGTTTGTCGGCTTATTTCAATATATATGTGAGCGACACTCCTATGCGTGTGGGCAGGAGCCAGAGTCCTTTGGCGTTGGTGTTTAGTTCGCCTCCCACGGAGTAGTCGTCGTCATAACGGTCTCCTTCAAAGTATTCCTTGTGCTTGTAAGCCACAAGGCCGAGCCCTGCGTGAAAATCCACGTTGAGTCTCTTTGTCAGGTTCAGCACGTAGCCGAACGTCAGGCCGAAGCCTATGGCTCCACCGTCATACACCTTGCTTTTCCAGGTTATGTCGTAGAGCGTTGCCAGTGCCCCCAGTCCCACGAATGTCTTGTGCATCGGGCGGCCGGAGAAGTAATGGCGGTATTCCGGTTGCACTCCCACCATCTTCATGTCGTTTCCCCACGGGCGGTAGCATCCGAACACGTTAAGCCCCATGGTGGAGCTGTTGCCGCACACCATCTCCACCCCTGCGCTGGGCACCATGAGCAGGTCTGAGGTCACATCGGTGCCCACGGCTATCATCTGCGCCCGCGATGTCAAGCCCACGAAGAGCATGAAAACAGAGAAGAGTAGCTTCTTCATTTGTAGAGTGTATCTTGTAATGGTATATATGTATCATGCATGCGTTGCCGCAGCACCTTAAAGAGAAAACGGAGAGTGCCTTACCGTAGGCACGGCAGATGGAGCACTCTCCGTTCTTGCTATTTGTCTTTCACACTGATAGTGCTACTTCGGTTGGATTACTGGGCATCGATGTTGATTCCATCGCCCTCTTCCCACTTAGACAGATTGGCGTCAACCTTAATCTGCTCAAGACCATACACAGTGATAACTACGTTGTATGAGTGTCCAGCTTCGAACTTCTTTGCTTCTGTTCCCTCTGCAACTTTTATAGCTATAGGCAGAGTAAGTTTCTGCGTCTTAGTCTTAACTTCAGGATTGCTGCTGTCATCCTTTGTCGGAACATCCTGTGAGAGGGTCAGAATCATGTTGTAAGAAGTCTCTCCAGGAGCTACGAGCAGGGCAGAACCTATGGTAGTAGGTGTTCCAGTACAGTCAATTTCGTTCCACGTGTCCTTCAAGGATACAGCTTCTAATTCTTTCAAGTTACCGCTTTCTCCGTCTTTTTCAGCAGACTTAAGCGCCAATTCTGCAGTTGTTTCATCCTCAAACGTAAGGCCGTTGTTTGTATAGTCAGCGGTGTAAGCCACGGGAAGGGTAGCCTTGTTCTTAGACACAATCTTTATTGATTCCACCTTTACAGCCTCGTATCCTGTGATTGTAGGATCTGTTATTCCGGCAGCGCTCGCACTTCCGGGAACAACTTGGAAGGTGAAGCGAGTCAGCAAGTGCTCGAAGTCGATAACAGGCTGCACACCCTTACGTGCTGCAAAGGCAGAGTAAGCGCGGCCTTCATTGCCTTCGCCTATATTCGTCTTCTGGTCGTCTGTCAGCTCGGCCTTACCACGCATAATATCCTGGCTACCGTCAATGGTGAACTTAGTCACGTAGGCTGCAGCTGTAGTTTCTCCAGTAGCATCGCTTCCGTCTGCTGTCACTGCCTTAGGTGCTTCATAACCAGTTTCTGTTGCAGCGTCATCGATACGATAGCCCCAGAAGTCGAATTCGCCTGTCATAGGATAGTACTCGATGTCTTTGTTATCGTCAACGAGAGTAGCTACAGAGTCTTCTGATGCAGGTGCGGTAAACACTTTGTTATTGTAGATTTCGTGCGAAGCTGTTCCGCCTGCATCATCGAACTCGAACTTAGCCAAGTCCATGGTACCTTTCTTGAACATGTAAACGTTCACCTTCTCATTAGCCCACTTGTTGGTTTCATCGGTTGTTCCACCTACAGTACCGGTTCCACGAGTAGTTACAGATACAGGCGAAACGCCGATCTGGATGGGTACAAGAGCAGTCTTGTCGGCGCCACCGCCGTTGCTTACTGCATCATCACTTGAGCACGCCGTCATCAATCCTGCTGCGGCCAGTGCAAAGAAATACATCTTTTTCATGTCTCTAAAAATTAAGTTAATAAAAAAAGTTTATGTATATATCCAATTTTTGTATTGGCTTTTGTTGTTGTCTTATTTACTGTTGTCTTATCTATTAATGTACGCGTACTATATTATGTATTGCGTGTCATGTCCCTCTCCGCACTTAGTCATACTCGGCATCGTCGGGATTTATCACTATTGTTCCTCCGTCAATCCATTGGCCTCCGTCCACTCTAATCTGTATCCTCTGCATTCCATATACGGCAATGCAGATGTTATAGACTATGCCCTCGTCGAAGATGTTGGTCACTGTGCCGTCCGGGCGCACGACCTGCGGCGCAAAGACGGTGTAGTGCATCGTGTATTTTTGCGGGACTCCGTCTTCTCTGAGGTATGTGGAGTAGATGTTGAGCATGTAGTTGGCGGCCGGCGGCAGCATTAGGCTGGAGCCTACGGGGGTCATCTCGCTCTTGGCCCATGTCTTGCCCTTATACTCGTCTTTCCATTCCACGGTGTATCCGCCCTCGCGCAGCCGACCGGGATAGGGGTTCAGTTCGCCTGTGACGGCATTGATGGTGTCGGCGGCGGCTTCGCTGAGAAACAGCTCTCGGCTCCGGCTCTCGTCCCACTCCACTCCCACAGCTTCGGGGGTGCGCCCGGCCACGGTGAGCTTGCCCTTGTAGTGGCTCACCACCGAGATGGAGTCGATGGTGGTGCGGCTGGCCGAGGCTTCGGCGGGATAGGCGTAGAACTTCAGGCGGCACAGCTTGTGGCTGAGCTTCACTATGGGGTGGAGGTTGCGGTGGCCGGAGTAGGTGCTGTAGCCGCCGTTGGCCTTGAGTATGTTGGTCTTCTCCTTTGCGGTGAGGTGCAGACTGGCATAGGTGTCGTCAAGCACCTCGCTGGTGAGCGTCGGGGCACTGCCGAACATCAGGTCGCGCATGCCGTCCACCTCAAAGTCATACCACACGGCATCGGCCTCGCGGTGGGTGTTGGCCGCTGTGGGCTTGAAGTCGTCTATGTGATATACAAAGAAGTTGTAGCCCACATCCTGATAGGTGCCGCTGTAATAGCGCGTCTTGCCGTCTTTCGCCTCGAAGGCTCCCGACTGGTCGGCGTTGAACTTGAACTCCGCACCCTGCCAATAGTCCTCTCCGTCGAGCAGACACGAGGTGTTGTCGGAGTCAATCTTGTCGGCCTTCAGGGTTGAATAGGCCGATTGGGTGAGGTCGGGGGCGCCGGTCAGGTCGCCCTGTCCGCCATTGCCGTCGTCGCCGGTGCCGGCACGGAAGGCAAAAACGTTGAACGTGGAGTTGAAGTACTTGGGCCTGTTGAGCGTAGAGTCTTCAAAGGTGCCGGTGCCTCGCGTGACTGCTCCCGCAGAGCGCGAGCCTACGGTGAAGAAGTCCTGCTCGGTGGCAAACACCATGATGGGTGTGTTGCTGCGGCTCAGGTCTTCGGTGTTCTTTATGACGTGTGCAGGGTCGGGCACATACTCGAGTCCGGGGTAGGATTCGGTGCACGAGGCGGCCACGAGTGCGGTAGCTGCGGCTGCGGCCAGCAGTCGTGCGGTGCTTTTCACCTGCTTTTGTTGTTGTTTAGTCTCCACTTGCGTTATGTAGGGTGTTGTGACTTTATATTTGGTTGTGACCTTATATTTCTATTATTATGTCGTCCACGGTCTGCCAGCGGTCTATTCCGCCGGTGTCGTCGGGGTGTTCCTCTATTGTAGCGCCGTCAATGGTCATCTGGGCGTTGATGTTGAGCGTGGCGTGGTCGGAGCTGCGCATGGCGTAGCGTCCGTCTTCGCTGATCTTTATGAGATTGGCTTTCGACAGTGTGTTGTACAGATTTATGAGTCCCTGTATCTTCTTGGTGACGGGCTTGCCCTCACTGTTGAGCTTCTGGGAGTGGGTGAAGATGATCACCTGCATTATTCCGGGGCCGAAAATCTTGCTCTTGACGGTTGCATCGTCCTCGCCCTCGAGCTTCTGGACGTTGACTATGCTGGTGACGTCGATGTTTCCGTGACACCTCACCCGGGAGTTGTCGTAGGTGTCGGCCTCCATTTGGGTGCCGTCGGCAGCCAGAAGCTCGGTGCGGAACATCATCTTTGCGGTGTGCGTGATGTCGAGCCAACCGTTGGCAAGGCTTATGGAGCGGGGCACACCCGACACCTCTGCCCACACGGAGTCGATGACAAAGGGCTGCGAACTGACGTTCTTGTCAATGTTGAAGTATATGTCTATGTTCTGCGTGACGCCCTTCGGCTTGAACTTGCAGTGCACCTTCTGCCCCACGTTGACCTTGACTATCGACACGGTGTCGTAGAGTATGGGACTGATGCCAGGCTGTATGTAGCGCGCATACTGGTTGTAGTCGGTCCATCCGGCCAGTTTGCTCTGCAGAAGCGGGTCGTTTTTGTCGTAGTCGTAGTAGTTGACATAAACGTCGCGCAGCACTTTCTTGTTGTCAATGAACTCGTATATCTCGCTCAAATCCTGCGCATTCTTGTCGCCGGAGACTGCCACGAACTTATAGTCGCCCTGCTTTATCTTGAACACGTCGGTCTCTGTGTCCACTCCGGGAGTGGGTTCTGGAGCTACTTCCCCACCCTCTTCGGTATCTGTGCCGGGGGTTTCGTCTGTGTCGGTGCCGTCGGTTTCCGTGCCTGTACCGTCGGTTTCTTCTGTGGTTGTGCCGTCGGTTTCCGTGTCGGTGCCGTCAGTTTCCGTGCCTGTGCCGTCAGTTTCGTCCGTGTCGGTGCCGTCGGTTTCGCCGGCTCTTGTGGCTTCCGAGCGTTGCATATAAAAACCCTTCTTGGTTTTTGAACTGATACTGAACGCCTGTTTCCAGTCGTTCACTACGCGGTAGGCCACCACAGCCATGGTGTCGGGCTGACGTATGGAGGTGTCCCAGGTGAAGTCGAAGGTGACATAGGCCGTGTGGGGATGCTCGGTCTGGGGACACAGCTCCACCTCGGTACATGCCGCAAGGAGCATAACGGGCAGTATGAGCACTGCAAAAAGCCTACTCTTCATTGGCTGCCTCCTTTCCTTGCTCTTCGCCGGCGGTGCTTTCAGGCTCGGTAGCCGTGCTTTCTGGTTCTGCCTGGGGTTCGCTCTCCGGCTCCGTAGCAGTATTTTCCTGCTCGGCAGAAGTGCTTTCAGGCTCTGTCTGTGGCTCGCTCTCCGGCTCCGTAGCAGTATTTTCCTGCTCTGTGGCCGTATTTTCAGGCTCTGTTTGCTGCTCGTTCTCCTGCTCCGTGGCTGTATTTTCAGACTCTGTGACCGTGCTTTCGCTCTCGGCAGAAGTGCTTTCAGGCTCCGCCGACTGCACAGTTGTGGAGTCGGTCTCGGCGGGTTTGTCGGTTTCTGCGGAGTTGTTCTCCTTGTTCACGGTCACTGTGTCGGCCTTGATGGCAGTGGAGTCAACCTTGATGGCTGTAGAGTCAACCTTGTTCTTCGCCGCCTTGATGGAGTCGGCAGCACGGGTCTTGGCCTCCTGTGCGGCCTTTGCCGCTGCGGCAGCCTTGAGCTTGAGGGCTGCGGCGTTGGCCTTGGCCACCGAGTCATACACTGCGTTGTAGTCCTTGCATATCTCTGCAGCCATGCGCTCGGCTGTCTCGCGGTCGCGGCGTACCACCTCCAGACTGTCGCGCAGGTCATTAATATAGTTATGGTAGGGCACATCCACATCGTAACGCCAACGGTAACGCTTGCCCAAGGGATAGCTGCCGAAGCGATATACGAAACCTACACGCGCCTCGTTGACCACCGGGAAAGGCACAGGCGACCATTTGCCGAGCTTCTTGACGGGGTAGCAGTTTGACTCCCGGTCGTGGGTGAACTCGTCGGTCTTGGTTACGGCCAGTCCGGCACTGATCGACAGGTCGAAATCGAGCGAGGTGCCGTCGCCAAACACGTAGAGGGGTTTGACCATACCGTAGGTGGCACCCACAGAAAAGGCCTTGCCCTGATGGCCGGTAGAGCCGAACTTAAAGGAGTAGCCGCCGTAGGAGGCATAGAGACCACGGTAGAAGACGGTGGTGGGATGCTTGATGGAGGAACGGCGCACTGACATTATGCGGTCGATAAAGCGTTTGTGGCGCGGATATTCTGCGTCCACAAGCCGCGGACGGTAGTAGTTGCGCACTTCTATGCGCGCCTCGGTCATATTATAAACCACTCCGGGGTTGAAGGTATGGGGCGTTTTGGGGCGGAAACGCACGTTGAAGCCCGCACTCCAACGTCCCCAGTTGTAAGGCTTGACAAGGAACTCAACACCTATATTGGGCACAAGCAGTGTCCAGTCGATGGCGTTGGTGCGCACAGACAGGCGGTCGGCAATCGACAGGGTGTCCACTCCGGTGTGGGTCTCCACCAGAAACATCGGCTTTTCAACCTTTTGCGCCAGGCAGTCGGCAGGGTTCAGCGACAACAACGCCGCAACCGCTCCGACAAGTGCCGTATATAGAGCTTTTCTTTTTATCACTTTTCAGGTTTCAAATCATCCCCTCTTTAAGAGGCCGAAACCGCAACAGCTACAGGAATAGCGGCCTGTGCCGGCGGTAGGGGCAAGCGTCGCATCTTCGCAAACAACGCTCTTGGTTAACGCTTAATCACGTTTCGGGTGCAAAAATAGGAAAAATATCACATTATATCCATGAATTAAACATAAAAATTGGTTAGATGTATAATAAAAGGCTACATTTTCCAAAAATTTTCCACAACCTTTCAGTACCCGAAACAGTCCCTTGGGGAGTCGCCAACCCACCGGCTCCAGCGGTGAAAGCCCGACCTGAGGAGGGGTTGACGCAATGGTTTCGGAGAGGAAAGGACAGTAGCCGGGACGGCAAATGCGGGGAGCCGGGAGGGCAGACATGGAGAGTCGGGAGGGCAGACGCCACACCTACGATACGTAAATGC
>CAVHML010000050.1:0-13420 GCA_963636905.1 bacterium | reverse complement strand
ACTCCGAGTCATTCTGCATGGTGACATAGAACACAGCCTTGTCGTCTTGCGGAATGTTTGACACCACTGGCTTGGAGACAGTAATCTTCGGGTTGTCTATCTTCATCGTCGTTCCCGACAATGGAGTGCCGGACTGATAGAAGATTGTGCTGTCAGGAGCCATCCACGGACGGGTAGCACCGCCTTGAATGCTGAATACATAATCGGAGATGTACAGATACTTCGACTGGTTCGGCGACTCGGTAATCCACTCCAGACTTTTGTAGAGAGTTGAATCTCCGGCCAGACTGTCGGCAGGAGTGCGATAGACAGACACGTCAAAGTAGCTGTCACCGTCGGCTGCGAGGAAATAGCCTGTGCTCTTGCTGTTGCTTGATTGGAAACTTGGAGTCGATGTCCAAGTCCAGTTGTCTATTGATGGATAAGCATAAAAGTCATACCTGACGTCAGCAACGGCAATTGTTGTTACATCTTTTTCCTTTTTATTATTCCAGATATCTTCACACTGCTGCACGAGTTTCTCGTTTTGTTCCTTGTTGGCAGAACCAGTAGATGAATTATACGCCAACGTACTGAAAACGGCAGTGGAGAGACCTCCAACCAATGCACTTCCAATAGCTGCACCTCCCTGCTCGCCTATCGCAGAACGGTAACGTTCCAATTCACCGCCAAGGCCTACAGGGATAGGTATTCCGAATGCGCTGTGTGTGACATTGTAATCTGAGTCGCCGCCCGGTTTGTCGTCGGAGTCAGATTCACTTTCATCGTGAGAAATAGGCACATTGCCTGATACCGAATATGTGGCGTAAGGCGAACCTGATTGCAGAGCGGCCAGTTTGCTCTTTTCATTGAAAGCAACGAGACCCCACCAACGGGTTATGCGGTTGTTATAACTGTTGACCTGGTCGAGTGCAACCTTGTCGTAACCCGAAGGGCGTATCATAGAATAATACCCTGTTGTTCCATAGCCCTTTTCTCCCGGTTGCACTTTGCTCCAATAGAGCACTTCCTGTCTCTGGTCAGCAAGTTGCTGTATTGTCAGTGAATCGCCATTGAGCAACAATGCATTGCGGCTTTCAAGAAGCGTAGGCACCAGCTTGGTCAGGATGTGGGACTGAGAATATGCATAAGTCACAGGGTTTGACATTACCGAAGCCAATTCGTTTACCACGGCAAGATAGTACTTGTCGCCCATCGAATTGATGCCCTCGGTGATAATCTTTATCTTACCGTCATTAATGGCACCCTGATAGAGGTTATACATGGCAGAGTCTATTGTACAGATGCTTGCTGTACGCGCTACAACGAGGCTGTTTGTCGTACCGATGAAGAGGTCAGCGTCGGCTCCCACATCGGCCGGGTCGGCCGACGTACTGAGACGGTCGTTGAGGGTCAGAGTGTAATTGGCTGAGCGGGAAACATCAAGAGAATACATTGGAATGGTCATAGATATGTTTTCCATCTGCGCCAATGTGAGTATTTTACCACTCAGTACAGTTCCTCCCACTATCTCACCAACAACAGGGCTTGTAAACGAGCCAGCCTCATAATTCATATTCAGGTTTACCGAGCCAGACACATTGAAGTTGCGTGCAACCGAATATGTAGAACCTGAAGAAACATAAGAATAACTTGTAGATCCCGGTGGGTCGCGCAATATATCAAGCAATTGTACACTGCTCTCAGGATCGCTGACCACATCGTTGCCCACAATCTTTGCACCGCGCACATAGCCTTGGATAGGCTCAGCAGAATAGTGATAGTTGTCAACCTCTGCGTCAAGGTTTATAGTCTTCAGTGCAGAGGTACCAGTGCTGCTATAATCAACATTGTCAACTTTGAAAGAAACAATAGCACTACCAGAAGCGTCTATCTGGGCGTTGAGCACAGGTTGTTCCTTGCTCATGCCGTTTTGTATGTTGAGCGAGCAGTTGGTGACAGGCACTTGGTCGTGTTTGCCAAGGTTCATGTCGTTGTTATAGTAGAAATCTTCGTGAGCCTGTACTCTCAGTGTGTACGTTTCGCCCTCTGAGAATACAGGGTATCCGAACACATAAGAGAATTGGTCTGTGTCATCGTCATATTCCACAGTTGGTATCACGGTATTGTTGCCGTCAACCGTAGGCATGTCGCATACCAAGTCGCCAAGAGGCCCTCCGTAAATACCCAAATTCAATTGCTCGTAAGTAAGCGATACAGGCGAATGATAAACACGCTGATATGATGCGTCATAGTGCGCCGTCAGTTTGAATACACGGTCGTTGTAGCTTACCGTGTCGGTCACTTCGATGTTTTTGTTTATCGCTTGCGAAAGATCCAATACCTGCGATGTTTCCCCACTTGAGAAGAGCGTGGAATAACCCTGGGCATAGGCTTGGGTTATCTTATATTTCAGAGGGAACAGGTCTATGTAGAACTCACCCGAACGGGGGTCGGGGTTGATGGTTATACGCTGACGCTCATATTTCACCTTGGTCTTCACAGAGAATGGATTGCCGGTTGCTCCGTCCTCTGTCTCGGGAAGCGCCACATAGAGGGTAGAATCGGTCATCTCGGTAACGTCCGGTTTGTCCGTTAGGTAATAGAGGTTGGAGGTGTTGTCACCTTCAAGAGCCATGGTGAGTGTAATGTTGTCGCCAAGGTTGTTGGTAGAAGCACCGACTCCAAGTATCTTGGCAGACTGCACGGTGCCGCCCACCACTCTACCTGCGAGTCGTACGCGAGTAGAATCCCAAAGCTCTATACCGATATAATCGGCAGAAGGAACGAAACGTGTCTCGTCTTCGCTGCCGCCATTGCGATAAACATATCCGTCGCGAACGAAGTGGTGACCGTCCTTCACAACCTGGAAAGTCATATTGACTGTCGGTACGGCAAAACGGAATTCACCATTCTGGTCGGTGGTCACTACACTGTTGTTGGTGGACATTACCTTCTCACCATTGATGAGGAAGTATGCATCACGCACGGGGATGGTGGAGTTTTCATAAAGCACACGTCCCGAGAAGATAACCGAAGACTTACATTCAAAATTCACATCGGTATAATTGTTTTTGACCGTTGTCATGTCCTTTGTAACACTGGCTTCTTTGGTGACAGTATTCTCAAAGGCAGTCTGACCACCGGCCGAAGGCGTAATGGTGTAGGTGACGCTTTCGCTCACTGGCAGACCACCGAGTGTGTACGAACCATCGGCCGCGGTCAACACCCTGTTTGCAAGAGTCTGAGTGTTCATTCCCTGCGTATCGGTCATCTTTTCCAGCGTGCTGGCATCTGTAACAAGCTCTGTGCCGTTCATCATACGCAAGTCGTGATGGCTTACGTCAGAGGCTGTCTGATATGCCAAGTCGGCGCAATAACCATTGGCATACTGGGCATCCTCATCGAAGCGGTAGTAAGCGACAAGGTTCTGTTCACGACCGCCAATCATTTTTTGCTGGTAATCGGTAATTTTCTCCACACTCAACGGCTTGTTCCAAATGCGCATCTCATCGATGTGCCAGTTGGATGCAATGGTGAGCGAGGCACCGGCCTTGCTGATTGCGCCAGTGTTTGCTGTGCCGACGAGTACGCTGTCAACATACATTTTCGTTTCACCGCTTGCTGCATCCTTGGTGACGGTAACGCAGAGATAGTCGGCTGTGGGCGCAGTGGCAGGCAGAGATGTGGCAGTCTTGCCGTTCACGGAGAGTCGGCCTTCGCCGTCCATACTGATTACGTCATCACCAACATATATGAAGTTGTTGGTGGGCTGCATAGACACATTGCCTACGGTGAGAGGTATCGACTTTGTCCAGTACTGCACGGTGTAACCGTCAGAGAGTTTCATCTGGTCCACACTCTGCATTGAGAGCAGCTGCTTGTTCAGCAATGAAGTGACAGGGAGCGACAGGGCGCCGTTGCGCACGGTGACAGACTTGTTCGGAGTGGCCGTAACTGTCACTCCCGACATTGCCGTGCCGCCGTCCTTCAGCGTGACACGTCCGCTCACTTCACCATAAATGGAGGTACAGCCCGATGCGGTAGCTTCACTGGTGTAAACCTGTCCGTTCTCGTGCTGATATGAAACAACGAGCCGGTAGTCATACCACTTTCCGGCTTCCAGATTGTCGCGGTCACGATAGTAATTCGTATCATCGGTCACAGTCTTGACCGGTGTTCCCCAGTCGTTTGTCCCGCTTGGACGGCGATACAGCTCTACTGTGCTCTTCTGTCCTGTGATGCGCTGCCACGACACGAAGATCTGGTCGGAGTAATAGCCCTTGGATGCATTGACGGTCTTTGCCAGAGCTGCCACGTTGTAGTAGTAATCTGCCACATTGTAGTCAGTTGGCTGAACCGTATTGCTCACAAGGATTGGATACACGCTGAGATGTCCGTCAACGTATGCCTCATATTTATAATATGTATAGGCACGGTCCTGTGTGTTGGTCATCTCCACGTAATAGGCAGTGCTGTCGCTGTTGTAAGCCACCGAACCTCCGTCGATGGTATCGACAGTTACGACAGCATCCGAGAAGTCCTTATTGTAGGCGGCATAGCGCTTGACAACAATCTTCGCGCGCTTGTCCCACGTATAGAGTTTGTTGTTCCACCCCTTCTCTTTCGACTTTTCCATAAGCTGTTGCTTGGTGGCAGTCGAGAGTTGGCTGAACTCCGGAAGGTTGTTGATGTATGGATTGGCGAGTGAAATGCCGATGGTTACACCGTGCTTGCTGTCCCAATTGCTGTTCTTCTTTACGGTGATGTCACTTACCGGCGGCAACTGCTGGGTTTTGTAAACGCAGCCCCTAGTCTTGTATTTGTCCGGCAGCTTATTGGTGCCATACATGGCAGAAAGAACGGCACGCTCAACACAATAATAGATTTTATGCTCCGGCACCAAGAAGTATTTCTTCTTCATGGTTTCGAGCAGAGTCTGGTCTTTTGTGTTGGTTCCGCAAAGGTCTGCATATTCCGTATCGTTCAGACCGAGTATGTTGTAGTATTTGTCGGTTGAAGCCGGCTGTGTGGAGTATGTTGCAGCATTAGTGGCGTCAAGGTATCTAAAGTAGCCTTGAGTGCGGATCTTGTTGTCTTGTTTATCTGTAGAACCGCCTTCGTCTTGTGTCACTTCCGTGTACGACGAGAACCTGTTCACGGGCAGATAGCCAATAATCTGCTCGTCGGAATAGTCTTCCTTGTATGCACGCTTCACCACGAAATAGTCGGCACTCATATAGTCTTCGTGGTCAGGCCAGTCAAAGCCCCAAGTCAAGACATTGTAGCCGGTGTTTTCCGTATCGTTGCTCGGATGGTATTCACCGAAATTCGCATACTTGATGGCGTGCAGCGGCATTATAATCTGCGGTGCTTTGGTGCGAAGTGTCCGTGTGGTAAGTCCGGACTCGTCAAGATTGAGATAATATGTCACTTCTGCATTCACTGTACGCGTAGAATCGCACTGCGGCAGATTGACCGTACACACATATTTGTCTCCTTGCGTGTAGTTGTCACTAATGTATTCCTTATTGCCGAGGAATGTCTTATACGACTTCACGGAGGCCGTTCCGAGCACGCCGGTTGACATCATACCTATCAGAGTGCTGTCGGTTACTTCGGCCAACGACTGTCCGATGAAATACGGACTGGAGAGCGTAGATGCTGACACAAGGTCGCGCACATAATGCTTGATTTCGCCGCACCAGGGCACAATGCCACCCGTCTCTTCTAGTTGGCGGTCGTACTTGACATAGAATTCTATACCGAAAGCCCGTTTGTCAAGGTCGTATTCAGTTTCACCGATTTTCACATTTTCCGGCGCAATCCAGTCGAACTCGATGTAGTATGCGTCACGTTCGCCGCACTTTTCTTTCGGCATATTTACAGACAGCGTGTTGTTGCCACCTTCTGTATATGTAACACTTACCACTTGCTTTGACAAAGCGTCCGTAGCGCGTATCGTACCATACTGTACCTCAACATTTGTTATTTCACAGTCCCGGTCGCCCGAATAGTTGGCTGCGGTCCACTTGAACAGCGGGAGGTCAGCTCCCGCTTCGAAGTCCGTCCTGCCTTTCGAGTCCTTTACATAAGCATTGCCCTCCTTTTTGTGAAACTTAAGGGTGGCATGGGAAACAGGCCAACTGGTAGTGAGGTTCTCCGTACGGTTGATTGCCCAGTGGTTGTAGCCACCAGACGCCCATGCGAGCACCTTGAAATGTACGACTCCATCGCCTATGGTGTAGGCGATGAAGTTATACTCGTCTTCAAAGGTCTCGTTACTCGCCTTTACATTTATAGTAGGTAATGTCAGGAGCATTACCATGGCGATCAAATTCGCAACAAGTCTTCTCATAAGTTAATCTTACTATCTTATTTTATTATTATTTTCCGTCCTTGCATAATCACCATGCCCTTGTAGTTGCTTGACACTCTACGTCCGCCGATGTCATATCGGGGCATACCGGCCTCTTCGGCTTGCCGCTTGTCGGATGTTGTTATGTCTTCAATAGCGGTAGTTGTGGCCGGAATGATTCTCACTGTCATAGGCACGTCTTTTGAAAGCACGAGCCAATAGCCTGCAATCTGCTTGCCCAGCGAAATTTCCACTCCTGTCTCTTGGTCGAAATATATCAATTCGTTGCCGTTCAGATATCCAAGGGTATCGGTGTATTCCTCGCCTTCATATTCATAGCTCACAGTCATCATGCTCGTTTTCGGAAGCGAGTCACCCTCTACGCGTATTGCCATTATCTGTTCGTCGTAGGCAGGGATGGTGCAGGCAGTACCTCGCATACCGTCGTATGTGACTACAGAATTAAGGTCAGTCACTTTGTCCGTGATGTCATAATCGTCGGCAAACACCTTTCCTATTTTAACGTCTGGCTGATAATTCTCTACAGTCACGTTTGCGGCAGATGTTTCCAACTTTGCATTCAACCTTATGTTTTCAGCGTCAAATGCATAGAAGGCATTGTAGGTAATGGTGTCTTGCGTTTCCTTGCCTGTGAATATTTCAGTCGTCTTATATTGATTCTGCCACAGGTCCAAGGCACTAATGCCAGAGCCTTCCACCGGAGTGAGCGTGAGTTTCACACTCGCCTGATTGTCGCTGTTCAGCACCTTGTTGTAAACATAAACCACTTCCCCCGCATAGAACTCAAAGTCGGCAAGTGTTCCTGCGACTTCCACATCATACTTGGGTATGAGTGTTTTGAAATATTCGTCGTCGGTGTAGAAGTTCTTGTTATCTACAGTCACTGCCGTCACCACTGTGTTGTCAGGCACACTGGCTTCACGGGCCAAACCTTTTGCATATTTCGGAGCCTTGGCCACATTGTTCGCCAAGATTGAGCCGGCATTCTTGCCGATGGTTGCCGTTACATAAATCACAGGAAGTTCTTCGTCAAAGCCCTTTGTCCAGTCGTCCGGCACGTTAAAGTAGCATTGGTCTAAAGAGTCGGCTTTTTCCTCATTCATCACTTCCAATGCTCTGATGGCATCTCCGCCAACCACGCTGCTCATCTGTGCTGTCACCTTTTTCACCTTGGTTCCTACAGGGTGCTTGACATACACATATACTTTCTTGATGTCCTCGCTGCCGGAAATGAGCATTGACGTCTCTTTGGTAGCGGCACCGTCATTGTAGAGCAAAAGTGAAGAGCTGGCCGTATTCACGGTCTGCTTGTTGTCGCCTCTGCCGAACTCAGCGCCGTCAAGAGCTGTGAGTATCACCAGGGCACTCTCCGTGAATATCGGTTCGACAGTAAATTCTCCCAAAGGCATATTGGTTGTGGAGACACCGGCCTCAATGGTATCGCCTCGGCTGGTAATCCAACCGCTGTGCAAATAGTGTATGCCGTCAGTGCCAGCCGTCTTGAATTCGATGCGCGGCAAATTGATTGCGTCGCCCATTCCGACATTGGCATTGTTTTCCGTATAGTCCTTACCGGCAGTTCCTGCATACGATGCGCCATAAGCGCTCAGCTTGCTTGAGTCAAGAACATACTTGCTTTCGCGAGGCTGGTAGTAAATATAAACGGTGTCGTTTTGCATTGCGCTCACCTCTCTGGTGGTAGCTGCCGTTATCGGAGAGTTGCTTGCCAAGCGATACATCGATTCCAAAAGAACCATGCCGTCAACCGTAGTTATCACGCCGCCGCCCAATGTCTTGTACGGAGTTACGGTAAAGCTGGCTGTGCCGCCGCTGGCAACTGTGCGCATGTTAGTTTCGCAATAAGCGATATGGTTCTTGAAGCTGGCGTCGCTATAATCCTTTACATCTGCCGGAAGAAGGCAATGCAAAACGGTGAGTGAAGTTTGATTGGTGTAGCGGGCCGACAAGGTGAGATTGTCATAGAACTCGAAACATCTCTTGCCGTTTACCGTTTTCGACAGGTATTTCCAGAAATCACTGGTAACAGAACCGTTGGCATCAAACGCCTTGAACGATACGCCATGCCACGTGATGTAGTATCCCTCAAAAACGCTGCCGTTGTCTTCGGGCACACTGATGGCAAATGTCTCCGGGACAGCCATGCCGTTGAAACATTCAAAGCTGTTGGTATATTCCTTGCCATAAGCCTTGAATGTAACGTCCTTGCCGTTGGTGGTCTCCAGATTTACACTGATTGAGTGTATCAAATAGGCAAGCATCTGGTTGCGGTCATTGGCGGAGTTTCCTTGCATGGCAGCTGTCAGCTTGTTGCGGGAGTCTGTCTCTTCCCAAGATTCAGTTTGACAGGTGGTAGTATTTCCCAAACTTGCCAGTGAAGAGAGAATGTAAACCTTGCCGTCTTTCCCGTTTTCCCCCTTCTTGCCGCCGTTGGTGCCGGTCCAGTCCCACTGGCCGCCGTTGTCATAGTTGCCGGAAGCCGAGCTGCTGTTGTTGTCTCTGTCAATAAAGCCGATGCGTCTGGCTTTGCCGTTTTGGGGAGTCGCAGCCTGAAGATGGCTCTCGCCAGCTCCGCCGCCGCAACCGTTTTTACCGCTCACGTCGTTTGTTCCGTTATAATTTACTCTCTCCTGTATGCCACGCTTTGCGTTTAATTGGTCCACACAGTTGGAATGGCTTTTTGCCCATGTTCTCCAGCCGCGGATGCCACCGCCGCCACCGCCGGCCCCGCCGCCGGCCCCACCGCAAAGCGAATAGGTCGGTGTGCCGCCGATGCCGCCATTGCCGCCACCGCCGCCGCCTTGGTCGAAGTGGCATGTTGCAGCTCCGCCATGATAAGCATAGCGGTCCATACCTGCCGTAGCCTGATATGTGGGAGACTTGGCGTCTGTAAAGCCGCTCTCGGCTGTAACCTTAACGTTGTCCATTATAATCACGTGACCTGAGCTGGTGCCGGCGGTACCGTCACTGCCGTTACCGGCAACGTGGTTCCATTGGTCTGTGCCGCCTACGCCGCCTTTACCGCCGACGCCGGCCAAACCGCCAATACCGGGAGCACAGCCGTCACCGCCTTGACCGCCATTGCCGCCATTGCCAGGCTTCTCTTCCACAGCTGGTGCGCCGTTTGCTCCCACCTGATAATGCTTTTCTCCATTACCGCCAAAGGCTGTCAAATCGCCGGTGCCTGTGAGAAGAAGATACTGGTTTTCGCTGGTCATATATATACCGGGCTGACGTGACGTAACCTCTGCGACCACCGTAAGAGTGGCTTTGTTCTTGAAGTCGATTACCACAACGCCATCGCCCTTGATGGTAAGAGGAGCTTCGTTTACAGTACCGTTTATCACAACGTTTCCTTCCACCTCATATACACATCCTGTGCGCAGCACTCGTGTGCTGGCGTCAAGTTTTTGTGTCCCGGTGCTGGCCACACCCATCTTGTTGTTGTCCACTATCGGGCGCACATACACCGTGGAGGCCGCGCTCGATGTGACGGTAACGGAAGGGTTGCTGCCACCTGCAAGTTGCAGATAAGCGTCCTGTCCTGCATAAGTAGTAGTGCCGGCAACTCCGCTGACGGGCAAAAATATGTGTGTGTCGGAATTGACGTCATAGGTATAGCTGCCGCTTTTCATCGAAGCGAGCACCTTGCCTTTGTCACCATCTATGTGCGGAGTGAAAACCACGAAGCCGCTGGTATATGTGCTAACTGAATTGGGGTTGTAGTCGGAGGTCCACACCCAGCATGCGTTTGAGCGAAGGCTTCGCAGCTGGTCTGCGGTTGGCAACGTCCATGAACGCCCCCATTCCTGAACAGTCTTCTTTGCGCTTGACACCGGCACTGCTGTGCCGAGGTCTGTGACATCGTTTGCCCCAGTGTTCATGCTGGCCCACAGCATAACCTTGTCAAGATAAAGGTTTACTGCATTTACCGAGGCGGGAATGACGCTCTCTTTCTCCGCATAAGCCACAAAGAAATTGTTCTTGTCGCCATAATTGCCTTCACTCTGGTAAGAGTTCCACCAATTATATATACTGTTCCTCGTGTTCAGATTGTTGAGCACATTGTTGTACGTCACGTTACAGAAGGTAAAGCCCTTGCCTTCGTAGTAGTCAATTTTTATGACCTGTGCGTCGCCCTTGTCGTTCGTGCATGTGAACGAGGTCGAGCTGTTCGCCGAGCCTTTAGGCCAGTAGTAGCCGAATTCGTTCTTGATGTAATAGCCGGAACCGTCGTCCGCCTTTTCCAGCGTCCACAGTGCGCCAGCAGACGACACGCTTGGTAATTTTGTCAGGCAATACGCCGTGGCGGCATTACTGCACATAAGTGTTCCATCCTCCACTTTCGCACAAGGATAAATCTTAAACTGATTCGCTTCGGCCAATTCATCAACCGAGGTGACCTGCACCCACACTCGCTCTGCCATTGCAGTACAGATTGACAGTACCGCAACCATTAGAGTAACAATAAGATGCTTCATAATTCTAAAATCTGCAGCATTATAACATTTGTTTGTTCATGAACATTCCAGAAAACAAATGAGCCTGGAAATTTACCGTATCGAATTTTAACCTGTCTTGGTGCTGCAAGTCAAGCAGACAAAAACCCGATGGTGCGGCAAAGGTACGAACTAAATATGAAAGTTTTACGTTTATTAGTGGATATTTTTTTTGTTGCAGACCAACTTGGACGTTGTGCTAAAGCGTTGCAAAGAGCCAACCGTAGAGCAAACCGGCATCCATAGATTTGGCGCACGCCTATTCTTCACTCCTCACTCACCTCTTGGCGCACGCCTATTCTTCATTCTTCGTTCTTCACTCCTCATTTTTATAACGCAAGACACCGCCATGAAGTCATGACGGTGTCTCGCGTTATATGTCTCTGTGTCTGCCGTTTATTTGGCGGCATTTACTTTGAAGGTCTTGCCGGCGGCTTTTACAATATAGATACCCGTTGACGGAACGGCTACGGTCTTGCCTGTGCCACGGTAAACCAATGCACCGCTGGTGCTGTACACTTCCGTTACGGCATTGCTTGCAGTTCCATTCACGGTGATTGTTCCGTTCTTTATGGAAACTACAGCATTATTTTCCATTGATACGTTGCTGATGCCGGCGGTGATTTTATTGAATTCCTTCCATACTTCTGCGGTCTGGTATGCGCTAATGGATGCCTTCGGCACAGACAGTTCGCATTTCTCCTTGTCCACATTATCGAATGCGTTGTTGCCGCAGGTTGGAGGAGTTTCTGCCAGAGATTCTATTTTCATCAGTCCAGTGCATTCATAGAACGCACCGTCTCCAATGCTCTTTACGGAGCTGGGGATAGTCACGCTTGTCAATCCAGTGCAGAAAGCGAACAAACTGGGTTTTATGCTTGTCACGGAGTCGGGGATAATCATGCTCGTCAATCCGGTGCAGTTCATGAATGCACCTTCTCCTATGCTTGTCACTGAGTTGGGGATTTCCAAGCTCGTCAGTCCTAAGCAACGGCAGAACGCACCGTTTCCTATGCTCTTCACTGAGTTGGGGATTACCACGCTCGTCAGTCCTGAGCAACCATCGAACGCACCTTCTCCTATGCTCTTCACTGAGTTGGGGATTTCCAAGCTCGTCAGTCCTAAGCAATAGTTGAATGCACCGTCTCCTATGCTCTCCACTGTGCTGGGGATTTCCACGCTCGTCAGTTCTGTGCATCCAAAGAACGCCCGTGCTCCAATTGTTGTAATTCCGTTTCCGATGACTGCCTTTTTGGGAGACTTTTCCGTCCATGGAGCGATATCAGAAGTATAGTCTTTCATCGCTCCTGTGCCTTCAAATGTCAGCAAGCCATCGCTGTCCAGCGTCCATGTGATGTTGTCGCCGCACTTGCCTGATTCTGTTCCGTCAGACAAGGCCTTTATTTGGTCTTTATAGTTGCTCCAATACTCTGCTTCTTTATATTTATCTACCGACTCCTTCGGTACATATATAGTTCCATCTGTTGTAATCTTAACGGCATCCCAACCTCCAAGTGTAGGCGGCTCCGGATTAAGTGAAGTGACCGTTGCAAGTTTGTCGCAGCTAATGAATGCGTTATCGTTTATGGTCGTAACGCTCTTCGGGATGGTTACGGACTCCAACGCCGAGCATGCGACAAATGCCCAGATGTCTATTTTGGTTACGCCCTCGCCAAGGGTGACGGAGGTTAAGCTGGTACATTCTTGGAACGCACGCTCGCCAATGGTTGTTACAGAACCAGGAATGTCCGCACTTGTCAGTTCTTTGCATCCTTCAAACGCACACTTGCCAATCGTTGTCACTCCGTCTTTGATGACTACCTTTTTGGTCGAGAGACTTTTAAATGGAGAGTCATAGTTATAGTCTGTCATCGCTCCCGTACCCTCGATGGTCAGCTCGCCCTCGTCGTCCAGCGTCCATGTGACGTTGTCGCCGCACTTGCCCGATGACACTACGTTAACCGAGGCCTTGGTTTTTGTAAACTCTTTCCATCCGTCTGCTTCCTTGTAGTCGTTAACGGACTTCTTAGGCACGGACAGCTCGCACGTTTCCGTGTTCACGCCATTGAACACATTTTCACCGCAAGTAGGAGGGGTCTCTGCCAGAGACTCTATTTTCGTCAGTCCTGAGCATCGATAGAACGCATACTCTCCTATGGTTTTCACAGCGCCGGGGATGGTTATGCTTGTCAGGCCCATACATTTGTTGAACGCCCACATCTCTATGCTTGTCAAAGTTTCTGGGAGGGTTATGCTTGTCAGCCATTGGCATCCGGTGAACGCACATTCTCCTATACTTGTCACAGAGCCGGAGATCTCCGCACTTGCCAGGTTTATGCATTCCGGGAACGCATACACTCCAACCCTCGTAACTCCGCCTTTGACGACTACCTTTTTGGGGCGGAGATCCGGAAATGGAGAGGTGTTCCAGTCATAGTCATACATCGCTCCCGTTCCCTCAATGGTCAGTACGCCCTGGTCGTCAATCGACCATGTGACGTTGTCGCCGCACTTGCCCGACTGCGCCGCCCAAAGTGTGGAGGGC
>CAVHML010000049.1:0-13509 GCA_963636905.1 bacterium | reverse complement strand
GTCTCGCCGCTATCGTCTATGTAGCTCACCGTGGCTCTCACTCTCAACTGTTGCTTGCCGCTCACAAGGCAGTCGCCTATCTCCACCGCCGTGTAGTTGTTCGTGTCGGCATAGTCGGTGCTTGTCAGCACGTCGGTGCGCGTCGCTACGGTGGTCCAGTCCGAGTTCGATGTCTTGCGCTGTATTATGAGCGTGCCGGGGCTTCCCAAGTTCAACCGCTCGCCGTTGCTGTTCCTCACCGCGGCAAACCGCAGGTTCACCGTCAACGAGCTGCCGCTCACCACCATGTCGTTGCCCGACAGTATGTCCGACCACAGATAGGCGTTATACGAGTCGCCCTTCAACGTGCTTATCGGCAACGCCTCATTCACAAGCAGCAGCCCCGCGTTGCCCACGGGGTCGGCCATATACTCGGTCTTCGCATCCTCTGTCGCAAAGCCCCAAAGGTGATAAAAGTTGCTGTCGTCAACACTCGGCGACCAGCACCAGTAGCCCACCTTGGCGTTAAACTGCGCCTTTATAAAATCTTGCACGGCCTGTCCCGAAAAGGGCAGACCGCTCGCTACATCGTGCGCCCAGTCTTCCGAGAGCGACTTGATGCCGTTGGGTGATGTTTTCTTTGCCATATATTTATTCGTTAGATTCGTTAAATTAGTGGTTCCCTTAACTCGTTATTTGTCGTTCCGCCACCCGTCCGCGTTGCTCCACGGCTTGTCATTGCTCCAATAGCCCGAGCCGAAGCAAGAGGCCACGACCTCCCAAATGAGCTTCGCACCGAGATACACCGCAAGCACTACCTTCCGGCCCACATACCGCGCCGAGAGTTCACGTCCGTTCTTGTATATCATACGTCAGTCCTCCTCTATCACGTTATAATAGGTGTCCGCGTCCACCGTCCCGGCTTCCACCATTGCGTCATATTCCTCTTGCGTCAGCGTCACTTGCTTCGGCGTGAGTGCCGTCATGGCGGTGCCGTTCCAGCGGTAGGGCGTGTTCGTCGTGGTGTCTACATATATCTTGCCAGCGTAGGGCGCACCGTCCGCATCTGCCTTGTAGCGCAGCCACTCGCCCCACGCCTTGTAGTAGGTGCGAGTGCCTATCACTCCGCCGCCGCTCACCGTGTAGGCATAGAAGCATTTGGCCGCAGTGTCAAACGCCACCCCGGCAGGCTGCGCCGCCGACTGGTCAAGGGCAGTCACTCCGCTCACCGTGCCGGCAAACTCCAACACCTCAAACGCACCGTCGGGCATATTCGCCAACGGCACCTTCAAGTCATCGTCAAGCTCGGCTATACCGCTGGCCTCGCCCTTCGTCGCAGCCAACGCCGCAACATCGCTCTGCGCCTTGTCGGCAGAGGCTTGCGCCTTGTCGGCGGCACTCTGCGCGGCGGCCACATCGTCTTCTATCTCTTCCAGGCGGGTCTGCAACGTGGCCGGTATGTCTTCTGCCCAGTCGCTCCACGTCCCCTTGTCGTTCTTCAAGTGGGGCGAGCTTATGTTATACGACCGCCAGTAGCGCGTCACACCACCGTCGTCGTGGCTCGCAAAGTCCAGCACGCCGTCGCTGTTCATCGTGTAGTGCGTCGTCAGCACCTCAGTCAGCTGGTGCCCGGCATTGTCCGAGAATATGTCCAGCACGCCCACGTTCAACACACTGCGGTAGGTCAGCGTCCAGCGCGAGTGCAGCGTGTCCTTCGCCATGGCAAGGGCATCCTCAACGCTCGCCGGCACCGTGTCAATCGCCGTCACGTCTATCCGCCCCACCACGCCTTCGGCAAGCGTCTGCAACGCCGCGTCGGCCTCACTGCGGGCAGCGGCCTCCGCCGCAATCTTCGCTTCATAGTCTATTATGGTGTTCATGTTGCCCACTTGCAGCCACGCCGCCGCGCCCGTGCCTTTCTGCCAGGCATATATGTTGCCGCTCTCGGCCTGCGCCGTGTTCGTCGCGTCATACACCACCACCAGTTGCCCGTATCGCAGTGCCTTGCCGTTCGTACCCACTGGCGTTTCGCCTTCGGCAATCATCGCCGCATAGGTCTTGTATATGCACCTTATGCCAAGCCCGTCCATGTTCTGTTCCATGTCGGCCACATAGGCCAGCGTGTCGGCGTGCAGTCCGCCCACGTCTTCGGGCGTTATGCTGTCGGTCTCGGTCTTCTTGCGCAGCTCATCGGCGCGCTTTTGCAAATTGTATATCGTGTCCATGGTTCGCTTTTATTTCGGCAGTTCAAATATCATCTTCACCCTCAGCCCCGACGCGCTCACTATGTCGTCAAACGGCAACTCCACGTCTGCCGTCACGGTGTTTTCTGCGCAGGTCAGCGTGAAGGCCGTCACTCCGTTCTCGGTGTCGGCAAAAGCCGTCGTGGGGGTCACAAATTTCTTGTCCCGTGCGCCGGGCAGTGTCTCTTCCGAGTAGAAAAGGGCCACGCTTCCCGTCAGCGTCGCGGTGTTTGTGCTCTTTATGTCTATCTTGTAGCGGTAGGCGTCGGTCAGTTCCTTCACCGCCACCGTGCCCGAGTAGTCGTTCATAAAGTTCACCTTCAACTGGCGGTAGTCTGCTTCCTCTTTTATCCCTATCGCCTTGCGCACAAGGTCGGCCATTATCGGCAGTTCAGTCACTACATAGCTTTCTGCCGCACCGCTGTTGTCGGTGCTCAGATAGGCTTCCGTCTTCACGGCGCATGCCCGTGTCTGTCCGTCTTCAAAGGTGCGGGTGTCGGTCTCGGTTCGCTTTATGCATAAATACAGCGTCTCATCCCACGAGTCCACCGTCAGTGTCGTGTCGGCCCATTCCATTATCTCGCCGTTCACCACGGCGGCGTTGGCCAGCATCTTCATCTTTTTGCCTTCTTCGTCGGCCACCTCGCCTTTCTGCGCCCGCAGCAGATATGCGCTCTCACTGCCGGTCAGTGCCCCCAGCAGCAGTGCCATGCCCTGCACATCGTTGGCTTGCAGCGTCTCAAGGTCATCCAGATACACGGGCTGTCCGCCCTCGTTGCATTTCAGTCTATTCATAGTCGTATAGTTCTATGCGGTATGTCCGTCCCGCAGGTTTATAATAGTTCAGCAATATCTTTATGTCTCTCAAATAGCGTCCGCCATATCGGTCTTCTGCGCTGTCGGTCGAGGTGCAGAGAAATGTCGGCACCCACACTGTGAAGCTGTCCTTATACGATGCTTCGCCGCGCTTCTTCATCACCGTGCCTTTCTCTGTCGCCTTCCATAGCGTGGCTGGTTCCTGGCCGTCAGTCTTCAAATACCAGAAGGTGCGGTCGTCTTCGTCGCCGTCTTCTATCCTTATCTGTCCGTCGGTCAGAAAGAAGGCATCGTTCAGTGCCTTTTCCATGCTCGCCACGTTGGCCGTAGTGCCAAGCCGTTGGTTGGCGTTCTTACGCCGTGCCGTTAGCACATTATATATGTATCTCACCGGCAGTGTCAGCACCCGTAGCAAGGCCACCGTCAGACCGCCGCGCAGCATCGGTGGCAACAGCCCCACCGCCAGTTTCAATATGTCAGTCTTCCACCACATAGCTTATCGAGTTTTCCAGTCCTTCTGCCGTCAGGCTGCCGCCTGCGGCCGTGTAGTTGTTGCCGCTCACCGTGTTCCACGTCGCCGAGGTCGATGCCTTATATTTGCAGTCGCCCAGCTCCACGTCTTCCACGCCGGCCACGGCTTGTATCGCGTCCACCAGCTTCGTCTTGTTAAACGTGCCGCCATACACTATGTTTTTCAGGTAGCTCTCTATTGCTGCGTCCACGGGGCGCGTGCCGTCGCTTATCAGTGCGCCGTCACTGCCTATCACCATCGGGTCCACCCACACCTTGGCGGCTATCGTCATGCGGTCGGAGGCTTGCGAGCGTATGTTTAGCACAATGCCGGCCACCTTAACTCTGTTCATATACTGTTTGAACGCCGTCAAAACACTGTCCGAAAGCGGCACCGGACTGCCGTCCTTTTCGCCGCTCACCAGTATCTCCACGCTCGTACCACGGTCTCTCACGGCGGCATACTTCACCACCTGCTTCTTTTCGTCTTCCTTCGCGTAGCCGTAGCTCTGCGTGTCATCGAAGAACACCAGCCCGTCGCCCAGCTGAAACGCACGTGCCATTTTGTAATACCACGGCACGCTGGCCACCACTGCGCTTGCCATTTGGCTCTCCACTTCCTTCACCCATTGTTCCGTCAGTGTCTCCACCACATGGCAGCAGGCGGCCACCACATACAGCAGAATATTCTCCACGCTCACCGTCGAGAAACTCTCCGCCCATGTCGCGCCGCTCTCTATTCCATACAGTTCCCTGATGTCGGCATCTGCCATGAAGGCATCCGTCATCGTCTTCTTTATCTCTGCTATTGTTCGTGCCATATCGGTTTTTGGTTATCTGTCCGTACTTGTCGCTATCGCCAGACTGCGGTTGATGCTTTGCAGTATCACCCGCTCCAGCTCGCCCGTGTCGGTCTTGTCGGCCATCGTCACGGTCATGCTCTCTATCAGTTTGCCGATGTTCACCGTGATTTGGGTGTTCCGTGTGCCGCCCGTGGCCAGTGCTTCTGCGGCCTTGCTTCCGCCGCCTTTGCCGCCACTGCCGCCGCTTGATGCGCCACTGCCACCGGCTCCTCCGCTCAGTGCATACCCGCCACTGCCTTTCAGTCCGGGTTGGGTGATAGTGCTGCTCTTGCCGGCCTTGTCCTTGGCGGCTTGCTTGGCATCCTCTTCGGCCTTGCGCTTGGCGTAGTCGGCGGTGATGCCCTTGCTCAGTTCCTTCACCGCGCCCACGGCTTTCTCGGCACTCGTGATGCCGGTCAGGTCCTTTACGCCGTCCACGGCCGAGGCCCATGCGCCTTTGAAGTCTCCGCTGAATAGTTTGGCAAGTGCGTCACCCAGTTTGCCGATGCCGCTCATGAAGGTCTTGATGCGGTCGATGAGGTAGTCCTTGATGATGTTGCCCAGTCCTTTCAGCACGTCCCACATCGTCTTGATGAAGGCCCTGAACCCGGCAAACTTGTTCCAGCACGCCACCACCGCCACCGTCAGTGCGGCCACCACGGCGGCCACCAGCACAAAGGGGTTCATTGCCATTACTGCGTTCAGCACGGCCTGCGCCGCACTCCATGCGGTGGTGGCCATCGTCACGCCTTGCGTCACCAGGGCATAGGCGGCAGTCGCTATCCTTGCCCCGTTGAGCACCACCGCGGCGGCTCCCACCGACCCGGCCACGATGCCTATCACGTCGCTCCACTCCATGAAGAAGCCCACGACGCTCATCACCGCATTGGCCAGCCCCGAGAAGATGTCCACCGCCGCCAGTATGGCCGGCTGTATCTTCTCGTATATCGCCACGGCCTGTTGCTGTATCTGCCCTATGGCGGTGCTCCATTTGCCCGAGAGGGTCTGCGCGGTCGCGTCCATCATACCGTGGAATTGTCCGCCCTCTTGCGTGGCGTGGGCTATGGCTGCCGCCACATCCTCGGTCTTGATGCCGCCCTTGCTCATCACCTCTTGCAGTTCCTCATAACTCTTGCCCGTCATCGCCGCCAGTTCCTTCAGCGGGTTGAATCCGGCGTTGATAAACTGCATCAGGTCCTGTCCCGACATCTTGGTGGCTGCGCTCACCTGACCGAACACCAGGGCGAGCGAGTCCAGTTTTTGCGAGTCGCCCATCGAGATGTCGCCCAGTTGTTTCAGCGTGGTCATCACCCCGTCGCTCTTCACGCCGAAGTTGAGCATCGTCTGCGCCGCCTTTTCCAAGTCGAGTTTCGTGAAGGGCGTGGCGGCGGCAAAGTCGTTGATTTGGCTCAGCACCTCGGCGGCTTTCTGCTCGTCGCCCACCAGCACACGGAAGGCCGTGCCCGTCATCTCGGCCTGTGCGCCCAACTTGGTGATGGCACCTATGCCGGCCCCGATGATGGTGTAGGGGTTCATCAGAAAGTCCATGCCGGGCAGACTCGTCAGCTGGCTCTTGAAGTTGGCCAGCGAGAATGCCTCGCGCAGTTTGGCCTTCACCCCGTCGGCCCGCTGCTGTATGCGGTCCAGCTGTTGGGTGGTCTGCCGCGCCACGCTCAGCACGTTGCCTTCCGAGGCTTGCAGCTTGATGAGAAATTTCAGTACGTTATCCATTGGCTTTGCTTTCTTGTTTGCGGATGTCGATGAGGTAGGCTATTGTCCATGCCCACTCCTCGTCGCTCAGCGTCCACGGGTCCAGGTGCATGTAGTAGCGCAGCAGCGTGTCCATATACAGCACGTTGGGCATCCCGTCTTCCTCCGAGCCGGGCACATCGGCATCCGTCAGAGCTTTTTTATCTCGGCCTCCTTCACGGCAAGCACGGCTTCCATCTTGTTCACCACTGCCATGAAGAGGTCGTCGCGGGTCTGTATCTCCTCGTCACCGGCCACCCACAGTTGTTTGAGCATCACCTCGCTCAGTTTTATCGGGTCTTTCACCACGCTGGCATAACTCAGGTCCCGTCGTGTCGGCTTGTGCAGGATGCAGCTCTTGCCCTCCACGCTTATCTCAAACAACTCGCCCCATTTGGCCTTCCACTCGCTTGCTTGTTCCTTTGTGTACTTCATCTTGTTTCTTGGTTTTAGTGTGGGGATTGAACGGTGTTCAACTGCCGTTCAATCCCCGGTTGTTATCCTGTCAATCTTCTTACACTGACTTTTGGTTCAGATAGATGAAGGGCAGACTCTTCTCCTGGAATTTGTCGCCCTGCTTCCATTCCGTCGTGTCTTCGGTGATTTCCGCACCCACGAGTATGTCGGTCGTGATCACGTCGCCCTGCGTCGGGTTGCCATACGACACCACGATGTTGAACGACCCGTCAAGCACATCGCCGCCGCAGGCTTCCCTCAGCGCCACATACTCGCTTTGCAGCAGGGTCAGTTCGCCGTCATAGGTCTTGTTGCCCCGCTGTATGGCGTAGGGCTTGTTGCCCTTGGCGTGCACCAGTTCCTTCTCTTGCTTCGCGCCGTACTTCACACCGCGCAGGCCCGTCACCGTGCGGCCGGCCACCACCACGTTGATGTCGGCCCATTCGTATTCTCTTGTATTCTTCATTGTCTCTTTGTTTTTAGAGGTTAGTTCGTACTGACATTAAAGCCCAAGTTCACGTCGATGTAGCGGGCATAGCCGCGCGGCTGCACCTTCAGCGTCACCACCACCTTGCTCGTCGAGATGAGGTTCTGCGTCTCGTCTACATACACCTCAGCACCCGAGCCGTCGGCATCGGTGCTCAGTTCGCCGCCAGCGGTCATCTGCTGGTTGATGGCGTTCTCCACCGTCTGTTGCCAGCTCTTCGCCACGGCGGTCTGTATCGTGCCGTCGGTGTTGCACTCTATGTCATCGAGCAGCATGTCGAGCATCGTGTCGTAGGCTATGCGGTACGCCTTGTCTATCACCCGTCGGTTGGCAAGTGTGGCGTAGTCCTCGGTCGGGTCGGTGGCCATGGGGTCGTCGGCGAAGTAGTAGCCGCTGCGGCCCACGTGCTTCCGCGGCACGATGTAGCCCTTGCCGTGAGCGTCGCTCACCGCGCTCTGGCTCTCGTCTATCTTCTTTGTGCCGAGCCACATCGTCACGGGGGCAAGTGCCCCGTCCTTCACGCGGCCGATGTTCCTCTGCACGCCGATGCTTGCCACACGGCCCAGCAACGTGCCGATGCACGCGCCCGCACCGCCGCTCACCGTGTCGCCCACCACCACGCAGCAGCGGTTGTACTGCATCTGTGTCAGGTCGGGCAGGGCGGTCTTGCCGTCGTAGCCCTTGTATTCCATGGCCACAAACAGCGGGGCGTAGAGTTCCGTCGTGGCCCACTCGGCGGTCTGCTGGGCTTTGGCAAGCACGGTCGCAAGGTCGTCGGCGGCCATGTTGCAGAGGCCCACACCGCGCAGGCGGCCGTTCTCCCGGGTGATGAGGTCGCGCAGACTGGGTGCGGCGGTCGCCGTGTAGTCGCATATCTCCGAGGGCTTTGCCGTTGCCGGCACGCCATACACCACCACCTTGGTGCCGCTCTCGGCCTCGGCGTAGAAGGCTTTGAGGTGCTGGTAGAGGGTGGCGTTGTTCTCTGCCGTGATGCCCAACTCGGCCACATCGTCCATGCTCGTCACGTCATACGGCGTGCCTGTCGCGAAACTTTCGCCCACGGCCACTGCTCCGCACACGATGGCGGTCAGCCCGTCGGCACTCTCGCCCACGGTGCCAAGTTGTCCGTTCAGAAATTGTATCTTTACTCTGGGTAGTTCCATTTCTTGTCGTTTTTAGAGGTTTTGGTTGAAGAAAGACCCGACACGCCCCGCCTTGGGGTGTGCCCTCGGGGTGCATGCCGGGTCTGACGAATATATAGTGAGTGAAACAGAAGTCCTTACTCGCTCAAGAGCACCACGCCCTTCTTGTCGTAGCGGCGCAAGGCTCCGCCCGTACGCAGCAGGAACGAGTAGATGTCGCCGTAGTACAATGGGTTGTCGGTGGAGTCAAACATCTTGATTTCGCCTATCGCACGGCTCACGCAGCCCTGCTGCCATGCCAGTCCGGCGGCTACCTCGGTGGCCACGCCCTCGGCATCCCACTTCACCACTGCGCTGTCGTTCAGGCGCAACACTCTCGAGCGCATCATGATGTCGAAACCATACAGTCTGCCCAGCACGCCGCCCTGCGCGTTGGCACTGGCGAGATATGCGCTCAGCTCCTTGTCCGTCAGGTCGGTCAGCAGGTCGTTGTACATGCTCGCGTCAAGCAGCAGGTAGCGGCCCTCCAAGGGCACGTCGTCTACGTTGAACTTGGTGGCTATCTTCAGCACGTCGCCCTTGGTGATCTTCTTTCGCGTGCCGGTAGCGGTCGTTGAGGTGTGCGCCGTGGTGGTGTCTCCGCTGGTCTTGATGGTGGTGCCCACTGCGGCCCACTTGTACAGCAGGTTCTCCATGGCTGCCTTCTGCAACTGCTGGCGGTCGTTCATCAGCACGCTCTGTCGCTTGTCGTAACTCAGTTCCACCACGTCCACGTTGGGGATGTGTATCGGGTTGGTCGTCAGCTCGTCGATGTCGTAGGTCAGCTCGTTGTCGGTGCGCTGGTTCACGCTCGCGGGCTTCTGCGTTCGGTTGATCACCACGCCGCTCGGTGCGCCGGCATTCGGCACGTGCACCGTCTTGTACGACACAAAGGCGCTGTCGTCCACCGAGTGTACGGCAAACGAGTCGTTCGGGTAAAAGTTCTCCTGGATGGTGCTCAGCCAGATTTGTTTGTTTAGTGCCATATTCTTCTTGCTTTGTTGTTATGTTGTTTTTCGTTGGCCGTTCTCTCTCATTGCCGGGGCTTACACGGCATACTCCACCCCGTACTTCTCTTTATACTTCGCTTGGAACAGTTCGGGGTTCTGCGCCTTCAGCGCGCCCAACTGGTTGCTTCTGTCCAACTCATCCCAAGTCTTGTTCTCGAAACCGCCCTTCACCGTCTCCTGGTACACGTTCTTTGCCATAGGCCCCGCCTTCGGTGCGGGCTTCATGCTGTCGATGAGCGATTCCGTGGCGGCACGGTCGGCGGCCATGAGCTTCCGGTACTGCTCTTTCTGCTCGGCCTTGATCTTGCCCGAGGCTATCGCGCTGTCAAGATAGGTGTCCACCTCCTTGGCCTCCAGTTCGGCGATGCGTGCCTGATACTGGGCGATGGCCTGCGTCTGTGCCTCGGCTTTCGTCGCCTTGTTTTCCAACTCTTTGATGTGCGCCACTATCGACGCGCTGTCTTCCTTGTTCTCAAAACTCGGAAGTGCCTTGATGTCGTCTATCAATGCCATGTCTTTGTTGTTTTGTGGCTCTCTGAGCCGGTTATTGAAATATTGGTATATCTCTTCTTCATCCGAGGGTTGCGCCTCCGCTTCCGCCTCGCCCATGTCGTACAGACCGTCGGCAAGGCCCATCCTCACGCAGTCTTCTGCGTCTATCCAGTGGTCGCTCTCGTCGAAGTATTTCTGCCGCACCTCGTCGGCTTCCATGCCCAGACGCTTGGCGATCATCTCGCTCAGGTCTCGCTCCAGGGCTTCTATCTGGTCGGCGGTCTTCCTCAGGTCGCTCGCGTTGCCCCATGCGCCGCCGCTCACGCTGTGCAGCATCAGTTTGGCCCACGGGCTCATATACATCGGGCGGCCGCACAGGGCGATGATGGCGGCTATGCTCGCGGCCAAGCCGTCTACGTATATTGTTACGTCTGCCGCCATCTGACGGAGCGTGTTGTATATGGCCATGCCACTGAACACGTCGCCGCCCCTGCTGTTGATCCTTACGTCTATCTTGCCGTATGCCGCGTCGAGCGACATCAGTTCGCTCACCACCCTCGCGCTCTCCACCTTGTCACCGTCGCCGATGTCGCCGTAGAGCAGCACCGTGGCGCGCTCGTCTGTGGTCTGTATGTTGAGAAATGTCGTTGCTCGTTTCTTCATCGCTTGTCGATTTTTCGGCAAATTTAGCACGTCCGCATCCGTTTTTCCAAACCGCGTTTTTATCGTAGCGTTACCTGACGCTATCATAGCGTCGGCCGACGCTACCATGAAATTGCAGTTTCTTTTCACCGCCTTCCGCACGTTATCTTTGCATCACAATTCGCGCACTTATGTACACAATGGCATACTACATAGCGGTGGCCGACTACCACCTCGGCATGATAGACAAGGTAGAAATACACTCCTCTGTCGAACTCCTTGCCGACACTGCCGTCATCACGCTCCCGGCTGCCCAGTTCGGGCGCACCCTCGATGTGGAGTCCCGGCTCCACCGGGGCGACCCCGTGCATATCTGGCTCGGATACCGTGAGACGGGGCTTCACTCCGAGTTTGTGGGCTATCTCCAGCGCATATCCACCGACGGGGGCAACATCGCCCTCCATTGCGAAGACGCGCTCTACGCCTTCCGCAAGGATATCCCCAGCGAGGTCTTGCAGAACATCACTCTCGATGCGCTGCTCTCACACATCATCTCTCAGGCGGGATTGTCGTTTGGCGTGTCTTGTTCCTATCAGTGGACCTACCAAAAGTTTGTCATCAACAACGCCTCGGCCTACGATGTGCTCAAGAAGGTGCAAGAGGAGTGCGGTGCCGACATCTATATATCCGAAGGCACGCTCCACGTACACCCTCCCGGCGAACTCCTCCGCGACACGGTCTACTACGACCTCCAGCGCAATGTCGAGAAGACCGACCTCACCTACCGCCAGGCCGACGACAAGAAACTCTGCGTCGTGGTCAAGGCCAACATGCCCGACGGCACCGTGCGAGAGATTGAGGTGGGCACCACTGGCGGCGAGCGATTGGAAATAAAATCACCTTCCACCGACACCGCCTCCATGCAACTGCGCGGCGAGATGGAACTGCGCCGACGCTGTTACGACGGCTACGAGGGTTCGCTCACCACATGGCTCGAGCCTTTCGTCGCTCCGGCCTGCGCCGCTGCCGTCCACGACGCCGACTACACCTACAAGGACGGCACCTATTTCGTCACCGCCGTCACCACCGAGTTCTCTTCGGCCGGCGGTGTCCGCAAGGTTCAACTCGGATTCCGATTAAGTTAGATTTATGGAAAGAAATGCTATACAACTACAATGGGCCGACGCCTCCTGCACCATCCTGCAACCGGTCATCCGAAACCACCGGCTCGCCGTCGGCCCGGTTCTCCAGCAGAACCAGACACTCATCCTCCTGCTCCACAAGGGAGAGGTCAAGGAAGCGCCCTACACCGGCGTAGGCATCGCCGACATGCTCCTCGACCACGACCCCTTGCTCTGGCGCACCGAAATCAAGGAGCAACTGACCCTCGACCGCCAGTCTGTCTCCTCAGTATCCATCACCACCGGCGGCATCGCCATCGATGCTTCCTACTAATCTCTCACCACTATGGACAAAAGCACAAAAGAATGGCTACAGTACGGCTCGGCTATCGCCATGCTCCTATCGGGCATCGTACTCACCTATATCGACTATTTCATCTCCCACAACATCCACGACAACGTGCTATGGTACGTCGCGCAGTGTCTCATCTACGCCGGGTCTGTCTTCGGCGTAGCCATGGTCATTGCCACCAAGTTCGGGGAGATGCGCAACTATATCAACGATAAATTGAGTCACAATGAGAAAAATTGATTACATCGCCCTACACTGCACCGCAGGCAATCAGGCGGCCACCGTAGCCGACCTCCGCAAAGAGTTCCACGATGTCAAGCACTGGAAAAATCCGGGCTACCACTATGTCGTCACCGCCGACGGCGTCATCCACCAACTTCTCGACGAGGCGCAGGCATCCAACGGCGTGAAGGGCTACAACCACTGCACCGTCAACGTGGCCTACACGGGCGGCATCGACCTTGCCACCCGCCGTTCCCTCGACAACCGCACCCAGGCGCAACGCTCCGCCCTCCGCACCGTGGTCAAGATGCTGCACGCCAAATACCCCAAGGCCACTATCCTCGGCCACCGCGACTTCCCCGGGGTCTCCAAGGCGTGCCCCTCGTTCGATGCCAAGGCCGAATATGCCGACATTCAACGCCTTTGAACATCGTTCAATCATCATTCAACGTCAATATGAACAAAGCACTTTACCTCGCCCTCATCCTCTTCCTTGCCGCCTGCGCCACAAGGAAGTCTACGGTATCCGTCTCCGACACCGCGCAGACCGTGACCGCAAAAACAGTCGCCCGGACCTCCGTCACCGACTCCGCCTTCGCCGTCCTCTCCGAGGTCTACGACCGCGACTCCATGTCCCTGCAATGGTCGGTCGCCCTCATCGCCGACTCCACGGGCCGACCGCTCTACCGCTCAACAATCATCAATGGTAGTCGCTCATGGGCGCGAGGCACCCGTCAAAACACCCAGTCTTCGGTCTCCCTCGCCGACTCATCCTCCGCCCTCACCGCCGACACCAGCAGGGTAAAATCGGCACGCACCGAGACGCGCACCAAGCGAAGCCAACCGCCCGACGTGCTCATCTTCATTTTCGTCATCGTGGCCGCAGCCGCAGTCCTCACCTTCATCAAAGCACGCAAACTATGAACGTTATCGTAAAAGACGGACAGACGCTCGCCGACATCGCCATTCAGGAGTACGGCGCATTCGAGGCCCTCCCGGCCCTGGCCCTCGCCAACGGGCTGGCACTCTCCGACATCCCCACGCCGGGCACGGCCCTCACGCTGCCCGATGCTGTCTACAACCGCTCCATGCAGCAGTATTGCAAGGCGCGCTCGGTGTCGCCGGCCACCGCCCGCGACAACTCCGGCCTGCGCCTCGGCATCTTCGCCCGACAGTTCCAAACGCAATTCCAATAGCACATGAACATCATCAACCTTCTCCCGCACCCGCACCCGATGCCCACGCCCGACGGTTTTTCGCCCGACAACATCGCCTCCGAAGAACTCGCCGACATCACCCATACCAATGCGCTCGGCATTCCCATGGTGCAGCCCTTGCGCTTCCAATTGGATGAGCAGGACGCCGAAGAGTGGCTCTTCCCCAACGAGCCTATGGTCTCCGTCTCGG
>CAVHML010000048.1:0-13756 GCA_963636905.1 bacterium | reverse complement strand
TGCCACACGCTGAACACCGCGCCCGGTATGGTTGCGAGCGGATACTGGGCAAAGTGTACCGTGGCAAGCGACGTTGCAAGGCCGGAATTCTGCATCCCCACCTCTATGGACACCGCCTTTCGCTTGGCCATGTCCATCTTCAGCGCCTTTGCGGCGGCGTATCCCAAGGCGTAACCCAGCAGGTTGTGCAGTATTACTATGCCGAGTATGAGCAGTCCGCAGCCCATCAGACGGGCGGCATTGGCACTGACCACGGCTCCTACTATGGCCACTATGGCCAGTGTGGAGACGAGTGGCAGCACGTCAACCGCCCTTTCGGTGAACCGGGGGCAGAACCTGTTTACCGCAAAGCCTACGGCTATGGGCAGCAGCACCACCTGTATGATGGAGAGAAACATGGAGACCATGTTCACATCCACGGTCTCTCCGGCATATATATAGGTGAGCAGCGGTGTCAACACGGGGGCCAATATGGTGGAAGCCGACGTTATGCCGACCGACAGCGCCACGTCGCCCTTGGCCAGATAGGTCATTACGTTCGACGAAGTGCCGCCCGGACAGGTGCCAACCAGTATCACTCCGATGGCCAACTCGGGCGTCAGGCTGAACGCTTTGACCAAGATAAAGGCCAGAAGCGGCATGATCAGGAACTGCGCCACGGTGCCTATAAGCACGTCTTTGGGGTGTTTGAACAGTATGCGGAAGTCGTTTGGCTTGAGCGTAAGCCCCATTCCGAACATGACAATGCCCAGCAGGGTGTTGATGTAGCTTGTCTTTATGAAACTTACTGTGCCGGGAAAGAACAGTGAAAGCAGTGCCATGGCCATGACAATCAGTGCCATGTACTTGCTGAATGTCCGTGACAGGCTTCTTAGAAAGTCCATTATAATGCGGTTTTAATGCGGTTCGTTTGCGGTCATTGTGCGCTTTGCAGACGGTTTCCCGGAGGTTTTCCGCCGCCATCCGCGCCTCCGGGCCGGCTCTTCAGCCCCTTGGTAAGCAAAAAGCCTTGCACACAGTCATCGTATGCAAGGCTTTTCTGTCCCTTTGGGTGGGCGCTGAGGGATTCGAACCCCCGACCCTCTGCTTGTAAGGCAGACGCTCTAAACCAACTGAGCTAAGCGCCCTAATCTTTGTAAGCGGTTGCAAAGGTAAGTATTCCGTCCGGTTCCTGCAAGCATTTTGCCGATTATTTTTCGCCAAACGGCGTTTTTCTTCTTTTTCAGTGCCTTTTTTCGCTTCCTTTCCGCCCTTTCCACGGCGTTGTCCCCAACGTTTTTGTGGGAAATGCCGTGCGCCTGACCGGCAATACCCTGCGGCTTGTTTTCCGCAAAGTGTCGGTTTGTTTTTTGTAAAGTGCCCGTTTGTTATTCGTAAAGCGGCCATTTACGATGCGTAAATGCCCCGTTTACGATGCGTAAAGCGACGGTTTTTTGAAACCAACTGGCCGTCAGGGACTTGCAAAGAGCGGTGGTTTTGCCCGTTTTCCGCCCCGTTTGCGCTCATCCGAGCAGCCTGACGTAGGTCTCAATGGCCTTTTCTATCTCCTCTATATATATGAATTCATTGGCAGAATGTGACCTTTCCGACTGGCCGGGGCCCAGTTTCATCGACGGGAACGGCATCAGTGCCTGGTCGGAAAGGGTGGGGGAGCCGAAGGGAGTCATGCCCATGGCCGTGCAACGCGCCACGAGGGGATGGCTGAGGGGTATGCCTGACGAACCGAGACGGAACGAACGCGCCTTGAGTTCGCTCCTTACGTGGTCGGAAATGACGGCGAACACCTCCTCGTTGCGGTACAGTTCGTTGGTGCGGACGTCTATGATGAACTTGCAGACGTCGGGAATTACGTTGTGCTGAGTGCCGGCCTGTATCACCGTGACGCTCATTTTCACCGCCCCGAGCAGCGGACTGACCTTCTCAAAGCGGTAGTCGCGGAGCCAGAGGAGGTCGTCCAGGGCTTCGCAGATGGCGTTTACGCCCTCGTTTCTCGCCGCATGACCCGATTTGCCCCGTGCCGTTGCGTCTATAACCATAAGCCCTTTCTCGGCTATGGCGGGTTGCAGTCCCGTGGGTTCGCCCACTATGGCCGCGTCAACGGGCGGCAGGAGGGGCAGCACCCGGCTTATTCCGTCCTTGCCCGACACCTCCTCTTCAGCCGAAGCGAGGTATATGAGGTTGTAGTCGCGCCTCCCTTGCGTCAGTATGCGGAACGCCTGCAGGAGCGAAACCAGCCCTCCGCCGCAGTCGTTGCTGCCCAGTCCGTAGAGCTTGCCGCCCTCTTCCACGGGTTCAAACGGGTCTCTGCTCCACGAACTCACCGGTTTCACCGTGTCGATGTGTGCGTTGAGCAGCACCGTCCGGCGGTTTGCGTTATATCCGGGGTCTATCGCCCACACGTTGTTGGCCTCCCTGTGCGGTTCCAGTCCGCACTCTTTCATGTATTCCTCCATCACATCGGCCGCCTTACCCTCGTCGCGGCTGACGGAAGGGGTCGCTATCAGCCGCCGGAGCAGGCTTACGGCCTCGTCTGTATAGTGCTTGTAGTCCATCGTTGTTTTTGGGTTTTGTATGGCAAGGCGGCTGACGGGCAAGGGCGGATGCGGCATCCTGCTGTCCGAAAGCGGCCTGTCTTTTTTGCAAAGGTACTCTTTTTTCGTGTCTTCCGCCAAATGTGCGGATAATGCACTCGTTCAGAAATTCTGCCGCATAATGATTTTAAGCGTGTCGTCCTGGTGTTTTTTCATGTCTTCAGCCTTCCATTCCCAACCAGAGTCACGCTTTAGACTTCCGTCTTTGACTCCATTGTCATGATTGTCTTGACATATCTGCAACATAATCCTGAATTTCAAGGACGCGACACTCACTTGATTGGACTTTGAATCAAGATAATGGTCTTTCTTTACGATTGGATTCCAGTCGGAGCCGGAACTGTTTGCATCAGACCCAATCATTGCAAAGTTCCCGAAACAGTTTATGTCATCGGAACTGACCGGTTTGCCGTCGCCAGCCTTTGCTTGAGGGTAATAATGCTCCAGACTCTTGCGCGTTCGGGAGAAATAGAAGTTCTTGAACGGCTCTAACTCAAAATCGCTACATCCCAGTTCTTGAAAGAATTGCCTGCGCTTTGCATCTTCTTTCTTTAGTTTTTCGCCTCGCAATTCATCCGCATATTTCTTCCACAGTTTGTAGTCTGTGTAGTCAAAGACATAGAGAGGGATGTTGGCAGTCCCTTTTGGATAAACATCGCGAAAGTTCCGCTCAACAGTCTCTAACTCAACATTCAGATTGCCTGTGCGGATTATGGTGTCATCAAAGCTGTTTGGCTTGGGCTGATTTCTTTCGTTGAGTTTCGCTTTGTCCAAATATACATCAAAGAAGTACTTGTCTGCCAAATTCCCAAGGAAAATGCGATAGTAATCGATGCTGTCGTTCCCGAACAAGTGCAACAGGCAATAGAAAAGATAGTTCTTGCGCTGTTTGGCGGTAAAAGTCACTTCAAGCATAGAGAGCAACTGCACCATTTCCGCTTGCGGCTTACCTTCCGCCAAATCTTTCAAATAGACAGCGTTTCCGTTCTTATAGTAACGCTGTAGTTTCCATGGATTTTCTCCAATACGATCCTCTCCAAGTGTATGGTGGACTATGTAATTGTCCAGATAATATTTTGCCTTCAACAGATTGTAGGCAAACTGCTTGGCAAATTCAGGAGTGACAGTGATTTTGTCAAACTCATGGAGCAGTTCCTTGTCGTCAAGAGACAATCCCAAAGGGTTAAATCCCGGTTCCTCCATCCTTGTTATTTTCAATACGACAAGGAGAAAGTTAGGGAAGTCTATGATTGACTGAAATCTGTCATTCTCATCAAAAGCCTTGTCCTTGCTTACTTGACCGATTGGAGCTTTCAATAGTTCCTCGATTGTCTTTCGTTCCGAAGAAGAGTCTGCTTTTTGTTCCGAAGAAAAGTCTGCATTGACTGTCTTGTCGGGAAATTCATCAAAAGATTTCAATACGAAACTGTCCATATTCTCACCAAATACGGTTTTCATATCCGGCATTTTTTGCTGGACATAGAAACTCATATCGCTACAGGCTTCCCATATCCGGCTGAATTTTTCCATTGAAGCCTTGTCCTTGCCAAACCTCTCGCACAGTTTCGCCTTGACTATCTCATGTTTTTCTAATTGTTCGCCACGGGAGTTCATCACTTCAAAGTAATGGTTCAAATCCACGTCTTTCGGTACTCTGTAGTGTATGATATGGACGTGGTTCAAAAAGTAGTCCCTGAATTTGTCCACATCAGTTGGAATCTCACCTACAATTTCTCTCAATCCTGCTTTAGCGGAATCAAAGCCATTCTTGATGCCTAAGTCTGGCAACTCTCCCCCGTCAGACAATGCCTTAATGGTTGAGTCGGAATTCTTTCTTGCAGAATAAGTCAAACTGTTGCTGATGTTCGTCGCCCCCAATGCTTTGAGAATGATATAGATTGTGGTTAAACGCTGCTGCCCGTCAATCACTTCATATTTGTTTTCGTCACGTTTGTAAGTAACGAGAGTCCCGATATAGTAAACGTTTTTCCCTGTATCCATAGAATCATGGACGTCTTTTATCAAAGCGCATATCTCTTCCCGGCTCCACGCATAGTTGCGCTGGTAAATTGGTATCACGTATGTGACCTGTGGCGTTCCTGTGGCGTTGCAATATATGTCTCGTATAGAACACTCTTTCAATATACTTTTCAAGTCTTTCATGCTCTTCTGTTATAAATACTGATTTTCTTTGAAGAAATGGAGATAATTCAGATAGACTCCATCGCCGTCCTGCTCATCCAAACTCTCTAACTTTGTCCTGCCGTTTTTCCTCCCGTCCTTTACGTCTGCACTTGACAGTGGGGACAGCTTGTCTGCCAATACACTGAGCAGTGTCGTAGGAGTGTCCTGCTTTGCTATCAACTTATACATGTTGAATGAATTTTTCAGGCTCGCATTATTCCCAAGAATAAAGTTCTGAGCAGACAGCCAGCCTAAATTCACGTATTGCGCTCTAAGAGAATAAGCCCAAGCGAATGCATAAAAGACAAATTGCTCAAATAGCACCATGTCTTCTTTCGTCGGATATGACTCGGGACAGAACCTGTCCACATACAGAAGTACTGAGGTGTCAAACAGCAATCGGGCAATGCCATTGCCTATGCCTTTCTTGAAATAGCGGTCCAAGGTCTTCACAATAACATTCCCGTTGATGTAAAACCCTTCGTACTTGCTGTTGTCTTGAATGTCCTTCAGAATAGCATAATAATGTCTGGTGTATTCAAAGAAAGGCTTGCCTGCTATAATGGGAGCGTCCAATTGGAATGCGTTGACATCACGAATTCCTGCCACAAAAGGCATGGCCGATGAGTTCACCATGTCTGCATAACAGTAAGCGCTCTTGTAGAATTGGGCATAAGGAGTTCTTGCCGAACGTGTAATTCCCTTGAACATATGGATGTTATGCTCGTCCAACACCTTTGCCCTTTCGCCATTCGCCCACTTTTTAATGCGGTACAGATAGTTCCCGAAGAGGTCAGCCAAACGGCTTTGGGATATTTGTTCCCATCCTTTGACGATTCTTTCCACTTCATTTTCCCCTATGCCGGTCATCTCGCGCAAGTGATATGCTTTCAATAAATCATGTGGGTAGAGCGCTTTGCCACGAGCATTTTGGGAGTCGAAGAACTGAAAGGCTTCGGAAACATCGGACGTGACAACAACTACAAGTTCACAACGGTCCTCTATATATGATTTCAATCTTTCGCACTCCTGCTTCTTTGCATAATTGCTTTCTTGCCCTTCCTCTTGATAGACTTGCCCTATCCGTCGTTCCAAAGCACGATAGTTGTTAGATACGTTGCGGGCATTATACCCATTGACGTACAACTTTTGTTGAAGAAAAGAGATGCTCTCACATCCCAAAGCCTTCAGCAACAAGGAAAAAGTGATGATGCGTTGCAAACCGTCAACGATGTCGTATGAACCATGGTCGCTTGCCTTGTGGAGAATGAGAGTGCCTACTCTGTAACTTTCCTTGTTGCTGTTCATCGCCTCTGTTATGTCGTCAAGCAGCTGAATGGCATTGTGCGCAGTCCATTTGTATGGGCGTTGGTAGATGGGAATGGAAAGCGACACGTCCGTTATGGGTTCTCCTCCATTCGATAAGCGTTGACGATAAAGCAAATCACCGACAGTGGTGATAGATAAAATGAGATTATTGGCTTTGGACTGTTGTGCCAATTTCGTTTCATCATATTTCATAATTGTCGTTTTATTCGTTATGCCGGTGTAAAGGTAAGAAAACTTATGGCAATCGCAGATGAAGGACTTGACTAAATGAAGAGCTAAGAATGAAAAGTGAAGAATAGCTTGCGCAGTGCGACCGCAAGGAAGTCTGGGAGGCGCACAAACTGCGCCTAAGCATCTCTTTACTTGGCATGGCAGACGGGCTGTGTAATGAAATTCGGCCGGTTTTTAACACTTCATGAGCCGCTCTTCTGGGGCTGTGGGGCGGTTTTACGGGCGCAAATATGGCGTTTGCAGGTCGCGAACGGGCGGTTTGTGACCGTAACTATGGCATCTGCGAGTCGTAAACAGGCCGTTTACGACTCGTAAATGCCGTGTTTTTGAGCATCAAATGCGTGCTTTTTCCTTGACGGAAACAAAGTTGGCAAGCCCTATGAAGTTGTGGCTTATGGTTCATATCGTCCCTTTGTCTTTCCGCTGGTGAGGCCTGAACGCCCAAGATTGGAGAAGTATCTTCTTTGGAAGGCGGCGCGCAAGGCCCGCAAATTAGGGGCAAATGGCGTTATAATTGACAATAAGAACAATTTCATGGTAATCAAAATAAAGTAAACGTGAAACGGAGAATGATGTAACGGTAATGTTTGACTCTTTCAAAATTTCCAATAGCGGCAAGTCAGATGTATTGAAAGCGGAATGTTGCAATTATATTTTGACGAGGATTAGTTGACAAGAGTCCTACATTACGAGAAGCAAGAGGGTGCGCCATTAAATCATGACGCGCCCTCTCAATTCTATAAAAACATAGCCATAAAAACAGGCAGAAGAATAGTTTCTTGGTCTTTCCTGAAGTCCTTGGTATATACCAAATAGCGATTGCCAACATGTTGGGAGTACTTTTTGCAAAACTCATCAAGCGACTTATGAGCCTGGTAGCCAGATGACTTTACTTCCAGAGGGCATAGCTTGCTGCCTCGTGACAGGAGAAAATCTACTTCGTAGTTATGGTTGGACGTCTTCGATGCCCACGTATGATAGAGAAGTCTGTTCCCGGATGCCACCAACATCTGGGCAACTATATTCTCATATATATACCCCAAATCGGCAGTAAGCTTGTCGCTCAGTAGCTTTTGGTAGATTAAATTTTCTGTCACGTCTTTATCCCAAAAGGCTAAAGTGATGAAAAGCCCCGTATCGCCCATGAACATCTTGTATTGGCTGTAATCGGTATGGGCTGGCAAGCCAACGCTGGGATTGTCTGAATGGTGAGCGAAATTGACTGTGAGGCTGTCTTCCATATCGCGCAGAAACTCGGCTATGGCAGTAGCAGACTCGTTCTTTCCCAACACGCTGGTCTGCTGATAACGTGAGGTGTTCTTGCTAAGCTGGGCAGGAATGGCGCTGAACATCTTTGAAATCTTTCCTGATGGGTCTATCTTGAGAAAATCGTCTATATAAATTTCCAATATCTCCCTTTTCTTCTTGTCCACTTCGGTGAGGTTGTTCGTTGCCAAATAAGCGTCCACGGCTTGTGGCATTCCGCCCACCAACATATATAGACGGAAGTCACGCAATAACTTTCGCGTGACAGCATCACCCAAGGAAAGCTTTTTCTCAAAGTTTTCATGTAGCATGGGAATGGTAAACTCATCTCCCAAAGCCCACCGAAACTCCTCATAGTCCATAGGATATAACGTAAGACGCGTCTCCTCGCTTGGTATTACTATGTCTTTGGTGTTTTTTCGGATGGAAAGCAACGAACCTGTTTCTATGTAATCATAGCGGTGATCCTTGACGAGATATTTGATGGCTTCTCGCGCTTTTGGACATTTCTGCACTTCGTCAAAGATGATGACAGACTTCCGCTCATGCAGTTTGACACCATAGATGAATTGCAGTTGCATGAAGAAATAGTTGCGGTCTGAAATGTTGTCGATAGCTTCCCACAGCGCAGAAGGCGCATCGGCAAAGTCTACGAGGATGTAACTTTCATACTCGCGTCTGGCAAATTCTTCCGCTATCGTTGACTTGCCCACTCGTCTTGCCCCTTTGATAAGAAGAGCCGTGGTGCCGTCTCTTGTTTGCTTCCAGTCAAGCATCTTGTCGTATAACTTTCTTTTAAACACTTTCCCTGCGCTCATAATTATATCTGCTTATGGGTACAAAAATACGTATTTTCAGAAGAATCCCCAAATGTTTTCTATAAAATACCAGAAGAATCCCCAAATGTTTTTCTCGAAATATCAGAAGAATCCCCGAATGTTTATTATTGGCGAGGGCAAGAATCATTAGCGTCTCGTTGCAATATGGACGGATTATAGCTCGGCTCTGCTGTCCGTTTTTCCGCTTTTACATTGTTCAATGTACAAATTGTACTTTTTATTTCCTATCTTTGCGGAGAATAAACCTACTAACACAATGAGAAAACTGACTTTTTTGATGGCTGCCACCGGCTTGGCCATGCTATTGTCCGTGCCGACGCAAGCACAGAACCCCACCGTGGAGTGGGACTCCCACAGTCTTATAATTGGCGGCAAGCGCGTGATGCCCGTGATGGGCGAGGTGCACTATTCGCGCATACCTGCCGACGAATGGCGCGACGAGGTGAGAAAGATGAAGGAAGGCGGTGTCACCATAGTGGCCACCTACGTGTTTTGGAACCATATAGAAGAGCAGGAGGGCGTGTTCGACTGGAGCGGACAGCGCAATCTGCGCCGTTTTCTTGAGATATGCAAGGACGAGGGCTTGCCAGTGGTGCTGCGCCTCGGCCCATTCTGTCACGGCGAGGTGCGCAATGGCGGCATACCCGACTGGATGTTCACCAAGGGCTGCAAGCTAAGGGACGAGAACAAGGCGTTTCTCGGCTATGTGGAACTTCTCTACCGCCAGATTTTCACTCAGGTGCAGGGACTCCAGTGGAAGGACGGCGGCCCGGTGGTTGCGGCGCAGTTCGACAACGAGTATCGGGGCAAGGGCAGCTACCTCTTGGCTCTGAAGAGCATGGCCAAGAACATTGGCTTCGACCTGCCATTCTACACGCGCACCGGGTGGCCAGAGCTGCGCACGCCGGTGCCATACGGCGAGATGCTGCCACTGTATGGCGACTATGCCGACGGCTTTTGGGAGCGCAGCACCAAGGAGACGGCCGGCAACTACTACAAGGCTTTCAACTTTAAGGCGTTCCGCAGTTCCACGGCCATAGCCACCGAGGCTCTGGGCGAGCAGAAGGAGCAGATAACCAAGGGCGACGAGCAGTATCCGTACTTCACGTGCGAGCTTGGCGGCGGCATGACTCCAGCCTACCACCGCCGTGTCTACCTCTATCCCGAGGACGCCTACTCGCTGGCGGTGGTGAAGCTGGGCAGCGGCAGCAACCTGTTGGGCTACTACATGTATCATGGCGGCACCAACCCCGAGGGCAAGCTGACAACGCTCAACGAGAACCAGCGCACGCCCGGAACATACAACAACGACCTGCCCGTGAAGACCTACGACTTCCAGGCACCGCTGGGCGAGTTCGGCCAGCGCAACCCCCACTACTTCACCCTGCGCAAGCTGCACCTCTTCATGCAAGACTATGGCGACATTCTCGCCACGATGGACGCCCACTTCCCCATGCCGCAGAGCCTTGAGAAGGGCGACGACAAATTGCTGCGCTGGTCGTACCGTACCGACGGCACGTGCGGCTTCGTCTTCGTCAACAACTATGAGCGACTGCAAAACCTAAGCGACAAGCAAGGGGTGCAGTTCGACGTTTGCGGACAGAAATTCCCCCGCAAGCCCATCACCATACCTTCCGGCACTGTTTGCATATTCCCCTTCAACATCGACGGCATCGACTATGCCACGGCGCAGATTGTGGCCAAGCGCGACGGCAAGATATATCTTCAGCAGATAAAGGGCGTGGCCACGGAGATAAGCGTGAACGGAAAGGTGATGCGCAACGTGAAGCCACGAGGCACGAAGCGACCCGTCTGTGACAACATCTACCTCTTGACCGCCGACGAGGCCGACCGTCTGTTCCTCACCGAAACCGACTCAGTGGCGAAATATCCGCAACCAACGATCGCAAAGACTCGTGAGGCGCAAGGCACACGCGCCATCGCCATGGGTCGGGCAAAGGTGGCCGAGGCTCCAAGCGACAGTGATTTCTGCCGGGCTGCGGTCTACACCATAAGCAATCTGCCGCAGGGCGACGCCCGCAAGGACGCTCTGCTCACCATAGACTACCGTGGCGACTGCGCCCGACTGTATGCCGGAGGCAAACTCATTGATGACAACTACTACAACGGCCGCCCGTTCCAGTACGGTCTGTGGCGACTTTCAGATGCCGAAGCCAACAGTTTGGAACTTCGCATACTGCCCCTGCAAAACGACATGCCCATATACTTCCCTCGTGAGGCCGACACAAAGACCACTGGCGAGGAGGTGAAGGGCGTAACGGTAGTTCAACGCAAATAAGAAAAGAAAGCATGAAAAGACTTATATCCACACTGGCCATTGCCGCCATGTGCGCAATGGCCAACGCCCAAAACGCCATAGACTTGTCGGGCGAATGGGCGTTCTCAACGGGCGACAAGCCCACACTCAACGACAAGATAACTCTGCCCGGCTCGATGCTCACCAACGGCAAGGGCGACGAGGTGACGGTAAACACGCAGTGGACGGGCAGTCTGTATGACTCGTCGTTCTACTTCAATCCCTACATGGAGCGCTACCGCGTGGCCGGGCAGATGAAGTTTCCCTTCTTCCTCACTCCCTCAAAGCACTACACTGGCTATGCCTGGTACGGCAAGACGGTGGTTGTGCCTAAGGCGTGGAAGAAGCGGAGCGTCATGCTCACGCTGGAACGTCCGCACATAGAGACCGCCGTGTATGTCAACGGCAAACTGGCCGGACGCGACTCGTCGCTCAGCGTAGCCCACGAGTTTGACGTAACGCCCTACTTAGTCTTCGGCAAGGCCAACGACATAAGGATAAGGGTGTACAACGGCATCGAGAACGTGTGCGTGGGACAGGACTCCCATAGCGTGACCGACCAGACGCAGGGCAACTGGAACGGCATTGTGGGGCGCATGGCTTTGGTGGCAAGGCCAAAGTGCCATATTAATAATGTGCAGGTGTATCCCGACGTGGAGTCGAAGTCCATAAAGGTGGTGGCCAACATTGCCGGAGGCAAGGGCAAGCACAACATCAGCTTCAGCGCGGGTGGCAACACGGCAAACCTGCGCGGCATAGAGGCCGACGCCAACGGCAACATCACCACCACTATATATATGGGCGACGACGTGAAACTGTGGGACGAGTTCACGCCAAACCTATACACGCTGACCACAACGCTCGGCTCCGACACCGTGAAGACCACATTCGGCATGAGCCGCATGAGCATCGAGGGGCGGCAGTTCTACATGAACGGGCGCAAGATATGGATACGCGGCACGGTGGGCAACTGCTGCTTCCCCGAGACGGGCTACCCGCCAACCGACGAGGAGTCGTGGCTACGCATATTCCGCAAGTGCAAGGAGTATGGGCTGAACATGATGCGCTTCCACTCCTACTGTCCGCCCGAGGCCGCCTTCACAGCAGCCGACAAGGTGGGCTTCTACCTGCAACCCGAAGGCCCGTCGTGGCCTAACCACGGCGTGAAGCTCGGACGCGGAATGTCGATAGACCGCTATCTGCTTGAAGAGACACAGCGCATGGTGGAGAAGTATGGCAACCACCCCTCGTTCTGCATGCTTGCCGCAGGCAACGAACCGGCAGGCGACTGGGTGAAATGGGTTGGCGACTTCGTTGACTACTGGAAATCCACAGGCGACCGCCGCCGCGTGTATTGCGGAGCGTCTGTAGGCGGAGGCTGGGCGTGGGACCCCAAGAGCGAATACCACGTGAAGGGCGGAGCGCGCGGACTTGACTGGGATCGCCGCGCACCGCAGTCGTTGGACAACTTCAACGAGGCTGTGGTCAAGGTGGCGCAGAAGGGACGCACCACGCAGACGTTTGACGTGAACGAGCCTTACCTCGCCCACGAGGCAGGTCAGTGGTGCGCCTTCCCCGACTTGAACGAGCGGAGCCAATACACGGGTGCATACAAGGCCAAGAACTTCGACATTTTTGCCGACCTGCTGCGCGACAACGGCATGGAGAGCCAGTCAGGCAAGTTTCTTGAGGCGAGCGGCAAGTTGCAGACGCTGGCCTACAAATATGACATTGAGCGCAACCTGCGCACAAAGGACTACGCCGGATTCCAACTGCTCGGCCTCAACGACTACAGCGGCCAAGGCACGGCTCTCGTGGGAGTGCTCAACGTGCATTGGAAGGAGAAGGGCTACTGCTCGGCCTCCGACTGGACGCAGTTCTGCTCGCCGCTGGTGCCGCTGGCCAAGTTCCCCAAGTTTGTCTACTCCAACGCCGACACGCTGCGCGTAAAGGTGGATATGTACAACGCCAGTGGCGCCAGCCTCGACAGCGTGGTCGAGACGAGCGTCATCACCGACGGGCAAAAGGTGGAGTTCTACAAGTGTCTCATTTCGCAACGCTCCATACCGCTCGGCAAGACCGAGGACGTGATTGCTCTGGAGCATCCGCTGGCCAAGTTCGACAAGCCCACAAAGCTCACTCTGACAGTCACCGTCAACGCCCGAAGCGACAAGAGGAAGCTCGCCGAGAACCATTGGGACTTCTGGGTCTATCCCTCCAAAGTGGTCATGCCGCAGCCCAAGGGCATACTCGTCACCGACACGCTCGACGCAAAGGCCATGAAGACATTGGCCAACGGCGGCAAGGTGCTGATAGAGGCGGCACGCAAGGTGAAGATGGGCAGCGACATCGCACAGCAATACCTGCCCGTGTTCTGGAACACGAGTTGGTTTAAGATGCGTCCGCCGCACACCACCGGGGCTTACATCGACAGCGAGCACCCACTGTTCCGCCACTTCCCCACCGACAACTGGGCAAACCTGAACTGGTGGGAACTGCTCAACAAGGCGCAAGTGATGAACCTGCGCGAGTTTCCCGCCGACTACCAGCCGGCCATACAGCCCATCGACACGTGGCACGTGAGCCGCAAACTGGGCATGGTGGTGGAGGCCAACGTGCTGAAGGGCAAGCTGCTGATGACCACGATGGACATTTCCGGCAATCTCGACAACCGTCTCGTGGCGCGGCAGATGCGCAAAGCCATACTGGAATATATGTCCGGCGACGACTTCAAGCCCACCATCACAGTGGAGCCACAGGTGATAACCGACCTCTTCACCAAGTCGGCTCCGGCAGTAAACATGTTCACCAACGACTCGCCCGATGAACTGAAGCCCAAGCTCAAGTAGTGACACGCTGCCTACGTTGGTGCAACTGGTAGCCTCCCATTGTGCTATTCTACTTGTCCTGTTCCCTTGTCACCAATCGCACTTCCACGTTGACTCGGAAGTCATTGATGTGGCAGAGGTCTTCGAAAGAATACAAGAAGAGGTCGCAAT
>CAVHML010000047.1:0-13794 GCA_963636905.1 bacterium | reverse complement strand
TGGCCGACGGTACGCAGTATGGTCTCGGCCTTAAGGACGGCAAGGTGGGCTTCTTTAAGATTAAGAGCGGCGACACCATGACTGAGGGCAAGGCTTATTTGCAGGTGAACTCTACTGACGCAGCCAAGATGTCGTTCTTCGCTCTCGACAGAGAAGTGACAGGCATCAATGCAGTTGAGGCTAACAAGGCTGACAATGGCGCATTCTACACCCTGCAGGGCGTGAAGACAGCGAAGCCGACCAAGGGTCTGTATATATATAAAGGTAAGAAAGTGATTGTGAAATAACGGACTTTGTCCATCAAGAAAGGAACAACGAATATGAAAAAGAAGATATATGAAATGCCCCTGGTGGCAGTAACCGCCATAGAGGCAGAAACGTTCTTCGCAGCAAGTATAGAGAAAACGCTGAACAAGGACAAAGAGGTTGGAGGCTCGTCAATGTTGTCGAAGGAAAACCGTGGCTTCGACGTCTGGGGCGACGACTCCGACGAATAACCGCAGCTTTCCTGCACCACGGCTCTTTCATTTAAGGTTGAAACAAGTACATAGTTTCCCTTGCCTAACTCGTGACGATATGGGAAATGGTTGTATTTATGAGCCAAAAGGGAAGCCAATTAGGATGGGCTGAAAGCCCAGCGACTACATAGCCCGGGGCAACGCCCCGGGTTTTGTTTGTATGCAGCAATGCGCCCTGTTAAGGGCAAAAGTCTATAGTCTGACGCTTATGTACTTTTGCCCTTTCAGGGCGCTGGCTTCCCTATCTGTTTATTACCCAGGGCGTTGCCCTGGGCTATGGAGTGTTGCCCTTTCAGGGCGTTGCCTTTGGTTTTGGTTTTGGCTTTCCCTGCGGCCGCCGACCGTTGGTTCCTTTCAGCCGCCGACCGTTGGTTCTTCATTCTTCTTTTTGCGCAAGCCGTTCTTCTTTTTTTGCATCAGACTGCCGCAAAATAATGATTTTTTGAAAGAACCAAGCCGTTTTAAATGAAAGAGCCGTGTCCTGCACCAACAAATAACAAATAACGGGAGCGGCAGACCACAGCGGTCTGCCGCTCCTTTCAATGGTAGGCTGCCCCATTTATTTGCTTTCTTTTAGAACCCACTCTATAAATATAGGTGGAAATAAACGGAGTAAAGTTTGTGTAGTCGGACGAAAAGCAGTACCTTTGCACCGCATTTTTGCAAAAATACAACATTTATCAACATTAACAAGGTATGAATCAATACGAAACCGTTTTCATTTTGACTCCCGTTTTGTCTGATGAACAGATGAAGGAAACGGTCGCCAAGTTCAAAACCGTCCTCACCGACAACGGTGCAGAGATAGTGAACGAAGAGACCTGGGGACTTAAGAAGATGGCTTATGCTATCGAGAAGAAATCGACAGGCTTCTATTGCCTGCTCGAGTTCAAGGCTGAGCCGACAGTGATCAAGACTCTTGAGACTGCTTTCCGTCGTGACGAGAAGGTAATCCGCAACATCGTGGTGAAACTCGACAAGTATGCAGTCGAGTATGCAGAGAAGAGAAGAAAGAAGTACGCTAAAACAGAGGAGGCTTAAACCATGGCACAGGAATCTGAAATAAGATTTTTGACTCCACCTTCAGTGGATACAAAGAAGAAGAAGTATTGCCGTTTCAAGAAGAGCGGCATCAAGTATATCGACTACAAGGATCCTGAGTTCTTGAAGAAGTTCCTCAACGAGCAGGGCAAGATACTTCCCCGCCGCATCACTGGAACTTCGCTGAAGTATCAGCGCCGTGTGGCTCGCGCCATCAAGCGCGCCCGCCAGATAGCATTGCTTCCTTATGTAACTGACTTGATGAAATAAAACAGGAAAGGAGACAAGGCAATATGGAAATTATACTGAAAGAAGATATACTGGGACTGGGTTTCAAGAACGATATAGTTGAAGTTAAGTCAGGCTATGGCCGCAACTACCTCATTCCCCAAGGCAAAGCTGTTATTGCATCGGACTCGGCAAAGAAGGTACTCGCCGAGAACCTGAAGCAACAGGCTCACAAACTGGCTGCTCTGAAGGCAGCTGCAGAGAAGAAGGCAAAGGCTCTTGAGGGAGTTGCACTGACAATCTCTGTAAAAGTGAGCGCAACAGGTGTCGCCTACGGTTCTGTGGGCAGCGCCCAGGTAGCTGAAGAGCTGAAGAAACTCGGTCACGACATTGACAGAAAGATTATCAGTATGCGCGACATCAAGAAGGTTGGCGACTATGTGGCAACCGTTCACTTCCACAAAGAGGTGGTAGTTGAGATACCTGTCAAGGTGATTGACGAGAGCGCAAAGGCCGAGACTGCCGCTCCCAAGGCAGAGGCTGCTCCTGCAACCGAGGCTCCTGTAGAGGCTCCGGCGGCAGCAGAGGAAGCTCAAACGGAAGAGTAAGTCTTTTTTGGACTACGTTATAGGGTTATGTACGGAAGACCCCGGCCTCTTGTAGGTCGGGGTCTTCTCTTTCAAGCCTTGCCGTTGCTTGTGGCAAGGCATTTGTCCGTTTGCGTCCAATGGCGTGTCTGTTGGCGTTAAGGCACATTTTGCTCGTTCCCAATCATCGTTTTTGAGGAAACAAAAGGGGCGGAACACGCCGCCGAGAAGCCCGTGTGGGGTGCTCTCAGCGGTGTGTTCCGCCCTTGTATATGGTGCGTTGCCCTGCGTTTAGAACGGCAGATCGTCTGCGCTTCCGCTTTCTGCAGGTGCGGCAGATGCCGGCGGGAACGGAGCGTTGTCGGCGGTTGACTGTGCCTGTCCAGCGGGTTGTGCCGGTGCAGCGGCTGCATTTGGCTGCTGTACGTTGCGGTTTACGTTCCACGCATTAATCTGATTGTACCACCTTCCGTTGTATTCGTGGGCGTCAATGTCGAACGATACGGTCAGCTCTTCGCCACTCTGTATGTTGAAATTGTTGAGTTTCTCCTCGCCGAACACCCTGAAGCAGCACTTGCGCGGGTATTGGTCGTGTGTTTCTATCACGAAGTCCTGCGATTTCCATGGGTTTCCCGTGCGTGAAGACACGCCACTGCTGGCTGGAAGAACGGCGATTATCTTTCCTGTAATTTCCATTTTGTATTAATTGGTTATGGTTTGTTTGTCCTTGAAATAATCGTTTGCGAAATTACGAAAATAGTTTTAATTTGTGGAAGTTTTCGTTGATAATTTTGTTTCTGCCGCACTTATTTTGTATTTTTGTGGTCTATAATCTGAAACAGAAAAGAAACAAATAAACACCCATGAGATTAACAGTATCAAGTACATTGCTTAGCAGCAAGCTCATAGCCCTTTCGAGGGTGATAAACTCGAAGAACTCGCTTCCAATTCTGGCGGACTTCATATTCGATGTCCGTGGAAACGTCCTGAACCTTACCGCTTCAGACAGTGAAAACACCCTGCGCACTTCGCTCGAACTGGTGGAAAGCGATGGCGATGTCGTCTTCGCGATAGGCAGCCATGACCTGCTTGAGGCCGTCAAAGGATTTTCCGAGCAGCCGATAGGCATAGATATAAACAAGGAGGAGCACCTCGCCACGATAACATACCAGAACGGCAAGTTCTCTCTCCCGATAGAAGACGCAGACGAATTTCCACAGCCGCAACCGCTGGGCGACGGGGCACAGGTGATAAACATACCGTGCAACCTGCTTGCGGACAACATCAACCGCTCGCTGTTCGCCACTGCGCAGGACGAGTTGCGGCAGGTGATGAACGGCATATACTTCGACCTGACCCCCGAATGTTTGGTTATCGTGGCAAGCGACGGCCACAAGCTGGTGCGCAACAAGCTGCTTACGGTGAAGAGCGACACGCCCACATCGTTTGTACTGCCCAAGAAACCGGCCACATTGCTCAAGAACATTCTCGGAAAGGACGAAACCAACGTGTCGATAACGTTCGATGACCGCAGCGCAGAGATAGACTTTGAAGACGGAGTGCTCACGTGCCGGCTCATAGAGGGACGCTATCCCAACTACAACTCGGTGATTCCGCAGAACAACCCCAACCAAGTGACGGTCGATCGTATGGCTCTGCTCAGTGCATTGCGCCGCGTGCAGACATTCTCAAGCGAGTCGAGCAACCTCATCCGCTTCCATTTGGAGGCCGGACTGTTGCAGTTGGATGCCGAAGACTTGGACTTCTCCAAGACAGCGACGGAGAAAATGGTGTGCGAATACACCGGGCAGCCCATGGATATTGGCTTCAAGGGCACGTCGTTCATCGAGATACTCTCCAATTTCGACTGTTCTGAAGTCATAATACAGCTGGCTGATCCGAGCCGTGCCGGTCTTGTGCTGCCGTCAGAGCAACCTGAGAACCAGGACGTGCTCATGCTTATGATGCCAATGCTTATCAACTAAACGGAGCGGACGGGGCATTATGAGGCTGAATCTACAGAGGCCGCTTGTCGTGTTCGACCTGGAGACGACAGGGCTTGACATCGTTAAGGATCGCATAATACAGATTTCATATATAAAAGTCAATCCTGACGGGAGCGAAGAGCGCGGCAATCATGTCATAAACCCGGGGCAGCCGATACCGGAAGAGGTGGCGCAGCTGACTGGAATAACCGATGCCGACGTGGCAGACAAGCCATCCTTCAAGGATTTGGCGGCCGCTTTGTGCGCGACATTCAAAGGGTGCGACTTCGCAGGGTTCAACTCCAACCACTTCGACATACCGGTTCTGGCTGAAGAGTTCCTGCGTGCCGGTGTCGATTTCGACTTTCGGAAGTGCCGTCTCATTGATGTGCAGACCATATTCCACAAGATGGAGCGGCGCAATCTTGCCGCTGCCTATAAGTTCTATTGCGGACGCGAGATGGAAGACGACTTTGAAGCGCACCGCGCCGACCAGGATACGGAGGCTACCTACCGCGTTCTCATGGGCGAACTCGACAAGTACGACCCTGCAACTGAGCCTGACACGACACGGCAGTTGAAGAACGACATGGACTTTCTGGCCGAGTTCTCCAAGCAGAACAACAATGTGGATTTCGCCGGGCGTATAGTTTGGGCTGAAGCAAAGGGCACCGACGGCAAGACAATGCTGGACAAAGACGGCAAACCCGTGCTGGTTGAGGTGTTCAACTTCGGCAAACACAGGGGCGAACCGGTGGCCAAGGTTCTGCGTTACGACCCCGGTTACTTCAGTTGGGTGCTCGCCGGCGACTTTACATACGACACCAAGCAGGTGCTGACGCGCATCCGACTTCGCGAAAGCAAACTGTTGAAGGCATAAAGAACAACAGTTGGGCAAGAAGAACAATCTGTTGAAGGCATAAAACCAATGGACATACGACAATGCTAAAGGGCAAACACATAGTTCTGGGCATCACCGGCTCCATCGCAGCCTACAAGTCATGCCTGATAATCCGGGCATTGGTAAGGCGTGGGGCGGAGGTTCAGGTTGTAATAACCCCTGCCGGCAAGGAGTTTATCACCCCCATTACGCTATCGGCATTGACGCAAAAGCCGGTGATAAGCGACTTCTTCTCGCAGCGTGACGGCACGTGGCACAGTCATGTCGCCCTCGGACTGTGGGCCGATGCCATGCTTGTGGCACCGTGTACGGCATCCACACTTGGCAAGATGGCCAACGGCATTGCCGACAATATGCTTATCACCACCTATCTCTCCATGAAAGCACCCGTATTCATTGCCCCCGCAATGGATCTGGATATGTATTCCCACCCCACAACACGGCAGAATATGGAACGGTTGGAGTCGTTTGGCAACCGTATCATAGAGCCTCAGAGCGGTTTTCTTGCCAGCGGACTGGAGGGAAAAGGACGCATGGAGGAGCCGGAGACCATCGTTGACGCACTTGACTCTTACTTTTCGGAAACGGAAGGCGACCTCTGCGGCAAGCGGATAATGGTTACAGCTGGTCCGACATACGAGAATATTGACCCGGTGAGGTTCATCGGCAACTACTCAACGGGCAAGATGGGTTTTGCTCTGGCCGCAGAATGTGCGCGTAGAGGAGCCGATGTTACCCTGATAGCCGGCCCTGTGGCCTTGCCCACGCCCGACAAAAGGATAAAGAGGATTGACGTTGAGAGTTGCGAACAGATGCATGAGGCCGCCGTAGCCGCCTTTCCGCAGACGGATGCCGCAATATTGTGCGCAGCCGTGGCCGACTTTAGACCTGAAAGAGCGGCTGACCGCAAGATAAAACGTGAGGGTGAAGACCTCGTGCTCCGCCTTGTTCCGACGCACGATATTGCCGCTGAGCTTGGCCAAATGAAGCGTAACGGCCAGCTTCTCGTCGGGTTTGCACTTGAAACCAACGATGAAGAGACCAATGCGGAGGCCAAACTGGAGCGCAAGAACTTCGACTTTATCGTACTTAACTCCCTGCGCAACGAAGGCACATGCTTCCGTTCCGACCAAAATCAGATAAGCATAATAAGCCGGAACGGCCGGAAAGACTTTCCCAAGAAGGCCAAAGACGAAGTGGCAACGGACATTGTGGACGAGCTGTCAGGTATGATTAAACAATCTGCATTATGAGTTTGGCAAGAGTAACACTGCTGCTTCAGTTGCTTCTTGTGCCGGTCTGCGTGTGCTCACAGGAGCTGCAAGCCAAGGTGAAGATTAACCATGCAAAGGTCGGAACGACCGATGTCGCAGTGTTTGACAACCTTGAAGAGACGCTGAACCAGTTTGTCAACGACCGCCAGTGGACCGATTTGCAGTTCCAGAAGAACGAGAGGATAGCGTGCAGCTTCAACATAACCATCAACAAGTACGACAAGACAACCAACACCTTTGAGTGTTCGGCCTTGATACAGGCCAACCGGCCGGTGTATAATTCCCAATATACGAGCACTCTCTACAACAACCGCGATGCGGATTTCAACTTCGTATTCGCCCAATTCGACCAGCTTAATTTCAATGAAGAGACTGTTGACAACCAGTTGACGGCCCTCTTCGCCTATTACGCCTACCTTATTATCGGGCTTGACCTCGACAGTTTCGCTCCCATGGGCGGCACCGACATACTGCAACGGTGCCTGAACCTTGTGAACAACGCCCAGAACCTGGACTTCACGGGATGGAAAGCGTTTGAAAACAGCAAGAACCGCTTTGCCTTAATCAACGACTATCTCGACGAAAGCATGAAGCCTTTCCGGCAGTTGCAGTACGACTACTACCGCCAGGGGCTTGACGAAATGGCAAATAATGTGGAGCGGGGACGCACCAATGTCACCTCTGCCATCGAGAACGACCTGAAAAAAGCCCACGAAGACAAACCTTTGAGCCTGTTGCCGCAGATTTGGACAGACTACAAGCGCGACGAACTGGCCAATATATATAAAGGTAAGGGCACGCAAAAGGAAAAGGAAGCGGTCTATGACATACTCTCCGGCATAAATGCATCGCAGAGTAACGCATGGAATAAAATCAAGGAATGAACGATGCTTAGGCAACTTTACATAAACAACTTCACCCTTATCGACACGCTCGACATCAGGTTTAACCCCGGATTTTCGGTGATAACCGGCGAAACGGGTGCGGGCAAGAGCATCATACTCGGCGCAATAGGACTGCTGCTCGGTCAGCGTGCCGACACAAAGGCCATAAAGGCTGGTTGCGCAAAGTGCGTTATCGAGGCTCATTTTGACCTTTCCAACTATGGAATGAGGGACTTTTTCGACCGCAATGAAATCGAATACGATGCCGATGATTGTATCATTCGCCGCGAACTTGCCGCATCGGGCAAGAGCCGAGCGTTCATTAACGACACGCCGGTGGCTCTCTCCCTGCTCAAGGAGCTTGGCGAAAAGCTCATCGACGTACACAGTCAGCACCAGAACCTGCTCATCGGCAAGCAGGATTTCCAGCTTGATGTTGTTGACACCATTGCTGGTGACGGGAAAAACCTGGCCGTTTACGCCTCCTGTTACGCCCGTTTTCAGGACGTAAACCGCCGACTTACGGAGCTTAAGTCGGCCATTGAGCGCGACAAGGCCAACGCCGACTTCCTGCAATTCCAGTATGACGAGCTTGCCAACGCCGGCCTTTCCGACGGCGAGCAGGAGGAACTGGAGCAGAAAGCCGACACCATGACCCATGCAGAGGACATAAAGAGCGGCCTTTATGAGGCCGACAACGTGCTGTCAGCCGACGGTACGGGAGTGGTGGAGAGCCTGAAGACGGCCACCAACGCCCTGCGCGGCATCAGTCGGATGCTGCCTTCGGCCGTGGATATGGCCGACCGCATGGACAGCTGTTACATAGAACTGAAGGACATCTCGCAGGAAATAGGTTCGCAACTTGAGGACATAGACTTCAATCCTGCCGAGCTGGACAGCATTAACGCCCGCCTCGACACCATTTACGGCTTGCAGAAAAAGTATCATTGCGACACTGTGGCAGAGCTTATAGCCCGTCGCAACGAGCTGGGAAGCCAACTTTCGCACATAGAAAACAGCGACGAGGAGCTGGCAGTCATGCAGACGGAGCTTGAAACGGTGCGGCAGGAGTGTATGAAACTGGCCGAGGAGCTGAGCGCAATGCGCCGGAAGGCGGCCAAGGAGATTGAGAAAACCATGCTCACACGGCTCCGCACGCTCGGTATGCCCAACGTCCGCTTTGAAGTAACCGTGGAGACGGCCGGCCTTTCGCCCAAAGGCATCGACCGAGTGGCATTCCTTTTCAGTGCCAACACGAGCACTCCGCTTCAACCGGTGGAGCACGTGGCTTCGGGAGGCGAGGTGGCGCGGGTGATGCTCTCGCTCAAGGCTATGATAAGCGGTGCGGTCAGGCTGCCCACCATTATCTTTGACGAGATTGACACGGGTGTCAGCGGAAAGATAGCCGAACAGATGGCGCAGATAATGCAGCAGATGGGACAGGCCGACCGTCAGGTGATAAGCATAACCCACCTGCCGCAGATAGCCGCTCTCGGCACTACCCACTACAAAGTGTATAAGGAAGAGACCGCCGATGGCACAACCAGCCGTATGCAGATGCTCACCGGCGACGAGCGGGTGGGGGAGATAGCCCAGATGCTCAGCGGAAGTGATGTGACGGAGGCGGCGGTAAGCAATGCAAAAGAACTGTTGAAAAAATGAGAAAACAAATACTTTTGGCAGCAGCGTGCCTCTTTTTGGCTTCGGCACCGCTGTTCGGACAGCAGCCGAAGTGGGCGAAAAAGGCGGCCAAGGCCGTGTTTGCCCTGAAGGGCTTTGCCCTTGACGGTACGCCGACCGACAGCTGCAACGGCTTTTTCATAGGTGCAGACGGTGAAAGCGTGGGCTGTTTCGCCCCTTTCCGTGGAGCTTCGAGGGCAGTGGCCGTCGATGCGCGCGGCAAGGAAAGCCCGGTCGGCTGCATCATAGGCGGCGATGACATGTACGATCTGGCCAAGTTCCGGGTGGCAGCCAAAGGAGTCGCGACCCTCCAACCAGCCTCCTCGCTTCCTGCGGTGGGCGACAAGGTGTGGCTGATGCCGTATGCCGGGAAGAAAACACCGTCGGCTGTCATGGGCGAAGTGGTCAAGACGGAGACCGTAAGGGATAGCAATGTCTATTACACCCTGCGCCTTACAGCCCCCGTCGAGGCGGCCGGTGCCCCGTTACTCAACGATATGGGTGAGGTAATAGGACTGCTTCAGCGTCCTGCAACCGCCGCTGACACCCTGAATTATGCCGCAGGAATAAGGCTCGTGGCAGGGATGAAGGCCACAGGATTGAGCATCAACGACCGCGCACTGCGGCAGACACGGGTGAAGAAGGCACTCCCGGAGGAATTGGACCAGGCCGTATTGACCATGTATATAGCCGCCCAGACTCTCGATTCGGCTGACTACGCCTCGCTTGTGGGCGACTTCATAACCAAGTTTCCCAAGGCTCCCGACGGCTATATCTACCGTGCGCAGATGGAAACGGGTGCCGACAGGTTTGCCGAGGCGGAGGCCGACATGGAAAAGGCCATCGGTTTGTCAGACAAAAAGGACGTGGCGCACAACGAATACGCCAAACTGATATACCAGAAAGAGGTGTTCAAAAGCGACAAACCATACGCCTCATGGAGCATGGACAAGGCTGCCGATGAGGCCGACAAGGCTTATGAGGCCAATCCGATGCCCATCTACAAGGAGCTGAAAGCCCGCATCCGCTTTGCGCAGAAGCGTTATGACGAGGCTTACGGGCTGTTTTCCGAACTGACAACCACCAACCTGCGCAGTGCGGAACTGTTTTACAGCGCATCGAAATGCAAGGAACTGCTCGGCGATACCGCTGCTATGGTCAGTCTGCTCGATAGTGCTGTGTGTACTTTCAGCAAGCCTTATCTGAAAGCGGCTGCGCCTTTCCTTCTGGCAAGAGCGCGCGCACTGGTCAAGACAGGGCAGTATCGTGCGGCTGTCTTGGACTTCAACGAATATGAAAAGCTCCTGCCGACCGAAGTGAGCGATGCCTTCTACTATGAAAGGGAACAGGCCGAGCTGGAGGGAAAGCTCTTCCAACAGGCCCTGGACGACCTTGGCAAGGCGATAAGCCTCAATCCGAAGGCCGCAATCTACTATGCCGAGAAGGCAATGGTGGAGGTTAGGGTTGGGATGTTCGACGAAGCGGAGTCCACAGCGCGTGAGTGCATAGCCATAGATGGTCAGTTGAGCGACGGCTACCTATTCCTCGGCCTTGCCCAATGCCTGAAGGGAAACAAGACAGAGGGCATGGAAAACCTGCGCAAGGCCAAGGAACTCGGCAACGGACAGGCCGATGCGCTGATGGAAAAGTACGGGGAAAGCGGCGCGAAATAGTGCGCACGCTACCGCTGCAACGCCTTGTTGTCAGTACTTTTCCAACGCCTTGCAGACCCTTTCTCGATTAATAGTGTTACCTTTGCAACGATTTTCATACAAGAAACGATTATGCCGGAAATATCAGAACGCGGCCTTGAAATGCCAGAGTCGCCCATCAGGAAACTTGCACCGCTGGCTGCGGCTGCCAAGAAAAGGGGAGTGAAGGTCTATCACCTCAACATCGGGCAGCCGGATCTGCCCACACCGCAGGTGGGTCTTGACGCATTGAAGCACATAGACCGCACCATTCTTGAGTATTCGCCGTCGCAGGGCTACCTCAGCTACCGCGAAAAGCTGACGCATTACTATGCCAAATATGACATAAACGTGGAGGCTGACGACATCATAATAACCTCCGGCGGAAGCGAAGCCGTGTTGTTTGCGTTCATGTCATGCCTCAATCCCGGCGACGAGATAATCGTTCCCGAACCTGCATACGCCAACTACATGGCCTTTGCCATATCCGCAGGTGCGAAAATCCGCACGATAGCCACCACTATAGAGGAGGGTTTCTCGCTGCCGAAGGTCGAGAAGTTCGAGGAACTCATCAATGACCGCACTCGCGCCATAATGATTTGCAACCCCAACAACCCCACCGGCTATCTTTATACGCGCAGGGAGATGAACCAGATACGCGACTTGGTGAAGAAGTACGACCTGTATCTCTTCTCCGACGAGGTGTACCGCGAGTACATCTATACCGGTTCGCCCTATATAAGTGCCTGTCACTTGGAGGGAATAGAGCAGAATGTGATACTCATAGACTCCGTTTCCAAACGCTATTCGGAGTGCGGAATAAGGATAGGGGCACTGATTACGAAGAACAAGGAGGTGCGCAAGGCCGTGATGAAGTTCTGTCAAGCACGCCTGTCACCGCCGCTTATAGGTCAGATAGTGGCCGAAGCCTCGCTCGATGCACCCGAAGAGTACTACCGTGACGTGTATGACGAGTATGTGGAGCGGCGCAAATGTCTCATTGACGGACTGAACCGCATACCGGGAGTGTACTCCCCGATACCTATGGGCGCATTCTATACGGTTGCGAAGCTGCCGGTTGACGACAGCGAAAAGTTCTGCCGCTGGTGTCTGTCTGATTTCAACTATGAGGGAGAGACGGTGATGATGGCTCCGGCCACCGGGTTCTACACCACTCCGGGGGCTGGTATCGACCAGGTGCGCATCGCTTACGTGCTGAAAAAGGAAGACCTCATGCGCGCACTTGAAGTGCTGAGGAAAGCTCTGGAGGCTTATCCCGGACGCAGGGACGGCAACGAGTAAGCCGTAGGGTAACGTTAATCGCAGCATGAACTTCCCCCTATTCATAGCAAGAAGGATATTCAAGGACAAAGGCGGCCGCCAGAAAGTGAGCCGTCCGGCCATCCGTATAGCCACAATGGGGGTTGCCATCGGCCTTGCCGTGATGATTGTCACCGTATCGGTGGTCATTGGTTTCAAGCACACGATACGTGACAAGGTCATAGGCTTCGGTAGCCACATCCGGGTGGAGAACTTCCTTGCCATGCAGGGCACCGATCCGTATCCTGTGTGCGTGGACGACAGCATGATGCGCGTGCTTGGCGGTGTCAAGGGCGTGGCTCACGTGGAGCGGTTTGCCGTTGCGCAGGGCATATTGAAGACAGACACAGACTTTATCGGCATCGCTTTCAAGGGCGTGGGGCCGGAGTACGACCTCGGTTTCCTGCGCTCCAATCTGGTGGAGGGCAGCTTGCCCAAGTTCAGCGATAAGAGTAGTGGTCAGAAGCTGGTGCTTTCAAAGATGACAGCCGACAAACTGCGGCTCAAGGCCGGCGACAAAGTGTATGCATACTTTATCTCCGGCGACGACGTGAGGGCGCGTCGTTTCACCGTGAGCGGCATCTACCGCACCAACATGACCCAATTCGACCAGGCTATATGCTTCACAGACCTCTATACCGCCGTAAAACTCAACGGATGGCAGCCCGGCCAGTGCTCCGGGGCGGAGCTTCTTGTTGACGATTTCGACCATTTGGACGAAATAGCCGCACGGGTTGTGGCCAAAGTGAACCGCACTTCCGACAAGTATGGCGACACCTACACCTCGCAAACCGTGCATGAGGCATATCCGCAGATATTCTCCTGGCTCGACCTTATGGACATAAACGTGTGGATAATCTTGGCTCTGATGATGTGCGTGGCCGGTTTCACGATGGTTTCGGGACTGCTCATCATCATTCTGGAGCGCACCCAAATGATAGGAGTGCTCAAGGCGTTGGGCGCAAGCAACACCTCCGTGCGCCGCACGTTCCTTTGGTTCGCCGTGTTTATCATCGGTCGCGGAATACTTTGGGGCGACTTGATTGGCATCGGACTTGTGGTTTTGCAACAGCAAACCGGCTTTGTTCATCTTGACCCAGCCAGCTATTATGTGAGCACTGCCCCCGTGGAGCTTCATGTGCCTTTCATCGTGCTGCTTAACGTAGCCGCCATGCTGATAAGTGTCTTCGTCCTGATAGCCCCAAGCTACCTTGTCACACGCATACACCCCGCCAAATCAATGCGCTATGAGTGAGAGACATCACACCCGTGGGCATAGCCCCGGAGAGGCGGCATCTGTCAGATAATAAGGTACGGCTTGTAGGACTTGCTGCGGTGGGTATAGCCACTGATGCTGTTCTCTCCTATTTTCGTCAGTAGGGATTGTAGGCCTTGCAGCGGTGGGCATAGCCTCGAAGAGGCTGCATCTCAGTAACCCCATGTGCAGCGTCAGCGGAACATGGGGCTTAGGACATGGAGCAAAACATCGGCTTCGAAGATGCCGCACATAAGACTTTAGGGATATGCCAGCCGCCGCTTTATATCCCTTTTTAACCCCTTTCGGCAGAAACTTCTGATATTTTGTCCCACTTTTTCTTTGTCTGTTTAAGGAAGTGTTGTATCTTTGCCATTGGACAAGTTGGCGGATTGCGCCGCAAGCGCATGATGCCGATGCGTCCAAGCCT
>CAVHML010000046.1:6349-14034 GCA_963636905.1 bacterium | reverse complement strand
TAATTTATTAACAACAACCATTCAGATGAAACATTTACTATTAACCGTGGCGGTGTCATTGGCCGCATCGCTGACGGCTTATGCGGAGACTTTCACGGTGAAATCGCCCGACGGGCAACTCGTGGTTACGGTGGACAACACCAGTGGACGCTTGGCTTACGACGTGAAGTATGCCGGGAAACAGATGGTGGAAAGCTCCGCGCTCGGACTGAAAGCCAGTGTCGGCGACTTCACAACAGGTCTCAACGTGGTCAAGTCTGCCACGAAGACCATCAACGAAACCTACTCTATGCGCAGCACAAAGGCTTCTTCGGTACACTATGTGGCCAACTGCCTCACCGTGGACTGCCAGAATGCGAAGCAGCAACCCATGACAGTCGAGTTCCGTGTGGGCGACAACGACGTGGCTTTCCGCTACCTTTTCCGGCAAAAGGGCGACGCTGCGTGCATGGTAGTGAACGAAGAGGCCACGTCGTTCCGCCTCCCTTCGCAGACCACAACGTTCATTTGTCCGCAGTCGAACGCCATGGGCGGATGGAAACGCACCAAGCCGAGCTACGAAGAGGAGTATGTTCCTGACGCTCCGATGACCGCCAAGTCGAAGTATGGCAAGGGTTACACCTTCCCGTGCCTGTTCCGCGTGGGCACAGACGGATGGGTGCTCGTGAGCGAAACGGGCACCAACGGTGGCTATGCCGGCTGCCGGCTGGCCGACTACGACGCTCAGAAGGGCTACCAAGTGGCGTTCCCCATGCAGGGAGAGGCCAACGGATGGGGTTCGGCCGAGCCTTCGCTCACCCTGCCCGGTGCCACTCCGTGGCGCACCATAACCGTCGGCACCACGCTGAAGCCCATTGTGGAGACCACAGTGGCCTATGATGTGGTGGAGCAACAGTACGCTCCGTCGCAGAAATACAACGGCGGACGATATACATGGAGCTGGCTGATATGGCAGGACAATTCGGTTAACTACGACGACCAGGTGCGTTTCATCGACACGGCGGCCGAGATGGGCTACGAATATTGCCTCGTTGACGGCCTGTGGGACAAGCAGATAGGCCGCAAACGCATCGAAGAACTTAGCCGTTATGCACAGAGCAAGGGCGTAAGTCTGCTGCTGTGGTACAACAGCAACGGTTTTCAGAACGATGCACCGCAGGGTCCGAAGAACTGCATGAACACTTCAGTGGCACGAAAGCGCGAGATGGCGTGGATGAAAAGCATCGGCGTGAAGGGCATAAAGGTCGATTTCTTCGGCGGAGACAAGCAGCACACCATGCAGCTCTACGAGGATATTCTTAGTGACGCCAACGACTACGGCATACAGGTGATATTCCACGGATGCACACTGCCGCGCGGTTGGGAGCGCATGTATCCCAACTTTGTGGCTTCCGAGGCCGTGCTGGCATCGGAGAACACCATGTTCAGCGACCACCACGCACAGCGCGAGTCGTTTGAACTGACCATGCACCCCTTCTGTCGCAACACTGTGGCATCGATGGACTGGGGTGGTACGATCATGAACAAGTACCTCTCGAAGGACAACAAGAGCCGTCACCGCCGCTATACGTCCGATGTGTTTGAAATGGCCGCCGCCATTGTCAACCAGAGCAGCGTGCAGTGCATAGCCATACAGCCCAACAACCTCACCGAGCTGCCGCAGGTGGAACTCGACTTCCTCAAGTCGGTGCCTTCAGAGTGGGACGAGACACGCTTCATCGACGGCTATCCCGGACAATATGTAGTCATCGCGCGCCGCCACGGAGCCGACTGGTATGTCGCAGGACTTAATGCTACGGGCAAGGAACTGAAGCTCAGCCTGTCGCTACCCATGCTCGCAGGGCGCACAGTGGCCGTTTACAGCGACAAAACCGCCAAGGACAGCCTCTGGCCGACCACGGTTTTGAAGAATGCAAAGGTGGACAAAAACGGCAAAATCAAGGTGTCCATGCTCCACAACGGCGGACTTATAATAAAGTAGGCAGCGGAGTTGTAATCGGAACCGTGGCTTTACGACCAAAGAACGGCTCACCCGACAAACAAGGGTGAGCCGTTTCCGTATCTTGCCGCCGCCGTTTCGGGCTTGAAAGAGCGGCATTTCAGCCCCGAAAGAGTAGGGGATGTAAGTGCAAGAGTGCAATTTGCCGGCAACAAAACGAAAAGGGGCAGAGCCGGTAGCGGTTGCAGAATTATGCAACTCGTCCGGTCTGCCCCACCTCAGACGCAGGTTCTCCGTCTGCGTGCGTGAGGTTATTTCACTATCTTCTTCCCTTCAACGATGTAGATGCCGTGGGGGAGGTTGTCAAGGCTTTGGATGGTGCTGCCAACCTGCCGCCCGTCGAGGGTGAACACCTTGCCTGACGGCTTCCGCTCATGCTTTTCTATGGTCTTGATGGCTGTCACGTCTTCCTTGGACATACGTCCGAAGAAGAGAAGGCGGAAGTTGTCGAATATGCACCAGTACTTTGACGGTGCGGCAGTGACGGCCAGACCTACCTTGAGCGACGTTCCGCTCTCTGCAAGTGTCGTGGTTACGCCGCTTTCATACAGCCCTTTTGCGAAGTAAGCGGACGCTGCCTCCATGTTGTCCGGGATATAAACGCCTGTGGAAGCCTCCACTTCCCTGCCCTTGCCGAGCTTCTGCGACTGCGCATCCTTGCAGATGTTGCACACTTTCGCCTTGTCTGAGCCGGCGTAGAGGTAGGCCGTGATGTTGTCGGTGCCACTCTTGTAGGGTTCATATACGGCAGTATAGTCTCCCAGACGCTGGAATGCGTTGGCGCGGAACTGGTATGTACCGGCGGGAAGTCCGCTGACTGTCTGGTTCATGTTGGCGGACTTTTCGTAGAACTCGCCGCACGAGTTGCCGAGAGTGGGGGCTGTTGACCACCCGTCTGCGGCATCCATGCCCGGATTGGCCAGCAGATAGGTCAGGTCAAAGGGGTTTTCTTTGTCGGTAGGCGTAGCTCCGTTGAGGAAGTTGAGCACCGCTTCCTTCACCTCAACCATCAGGTTCTGCGCATCATACGGACTCTTGATGCCGGCGGAAGCCTGCTCCACGCTGCTGATGGTAGCGTTGGCCTTGCTGTCAGTGCCGGCCACGTCCTCTATGTGGGGCACTGCCATGAGCTTTTTGAGCGTTGCGAGGGCATCGTCTATCTGGTTTTTCAGTCCGCTGACGGCACATTTCTCCACATCGGCCATCTCTTCCTGAGTGAGAATGAGCCACCGCTGGGCCGCAGCACTGCCGGCTATGTTGAACGTTGCGGCAGTTGTCGTGCCGTCGGTGCTTGCCTGAAGACACTGGGGAGTCCAGTTGCTCGCGGGATGCACCATCCAGTAGCCCCGCTTCTGCGTGTTTGCGCTTCCCATCTTCACGTCTGCGCGTCCTTTCATCAGCTGAAAGTCCTCGCCACTGGCCGGTGTGCCGCTTACGGCCACGGTCTTTATGCCGTTGGAGCCGCTGCCTGCGTAGCTCATGTAGCGGTCTGTGGCCACGTTGCGCAGCTGGTAGTACTGGTTAACGGGCGTGAAGGAGATGTTCCATGCCGCACTGTCGTTGGCCAAGGCTTCGTCTGCGCTCATAACTCGCCACACGAGGTTGCCTGAGCGGTCGGCCACGAGGTAAGAACTGAGCAGTCCGCCGTCCTCAGACTCGTTCTTGAGGTAGTATTTCGTCCCGTCCTGCTGGTTGAACGAATAGTATGGCTTCGCAAAGCTCTGCGATGTGTGCTGCAAACCGTCCTCTCCCAGTGCCTGGCACACGAGTCCGTTGCCTATATAGAGCACTTCCGTGCCTGAATCCTCGTGTGCGCCGTTGATACCGTAAGGCCACATGTGCTGATAGTCACCGCTCAGCTGCGTGGTGGTGCTGTTGTCCCAGAAGCGGAGCACCTCTGTCACCCTGTCACCCAGCCAGAGGCCGGTGCCGTAGCCGTCGCTGTTGACCGAAGCGCGCAGGTTGTGGCGGCTCCATTCGGTGTCTGCCCACTGTATTACGCCCACTCCGTGGAGCAACTCGTGGAGTATCGTTCCCGTGGCCTGGTATGACGTGTTGGAACCCACGCTCATCCAGCCGCCGTAGGAGCACTCCGCTGTGGGAGTTCCGCTGTTGTAGCCCACGCTTGTGGTGAAATTTTGTATGGAGGTGAGGTTGTTCCAATAGTTTACAGCGTTCTTTACCGCCGCCGTTATGCGCTTCACGGCATCGGCGTCGCCTCCTTCGCGTATTGTATAGCCTATTGTCCCCTTGGGAACGGTGCAGAACTTTATCACGTCACCGTAGCCTACCTGCCGTCCTTTGGTTATTGCGTAGGCGCGCATGTAGTACATAGTGGCCGGAAGGAGCTGGTCCAGGCGGTATATCTTACCGTTGTTCTCAAGGTAATTGGTGGTGCGGTTGTCGTCGATGGTAGGGTTGTCGTTCTCAGCCCAGCAGATGCCCTGCTCAATGATATCGCTGCCGGTGGCAGTCATGCGTGCGAAGGCCATGGTTGCGCCGCGTGCATATCGCGAATCGGTGGTTACTGTGGGCACATCGCCCGTCGGGTTCTTCCAGAGATAGGCTTCCATGGCCGCATTGAGGCTTTCCATGGCCGCCTTCACACCCTCTATCGTGGCGTTCACGTCGGTTTCCACGGCCCTGGCTGCGTCTATGGCCGTCTTGAGTGCCGCAGCTTCGTTGCCCGAACCGTCGCCGTAGAGAGTCCAGGACTCGGTTATCACGGACGAAAGTTTCTCTTTCCACACATCCACGTCGGCCTTGCCGATGGGAGTGTCGCGCAACAGCTTGACGAAGTCCACCACTATCTTGGCCGAATTGGCCGAACCCTGACCGCCGGCCTGGTATCCTATCTGTATCTTCCCTGCGGTTGCATCCGTTATCTCAAACCATACGGTGTCTGCCACCCACGTCTGGCAGGGGAACCCGCTCACTTTCGACAGCACAGCCGTGCCCCCGTCAGGCAGCCAGCCCATCTTGCTCGTGCCAACGGTGCTTGTGCCGCAGTTGTATGTTGCAGTCACCAATCCGTACTTGCCGGCCGGCAGTTTCACCTGCTGCACAAAGAGCATCGATTGCGTCCATCCTGTGCTCAGGGCGAGGCATCCGCCGTTGGCCGTGCCGTCATATCCTGTGGCCGGAACGGCTGCCCCGTTGAAAGTCTTGGCCGTTCCGAACTGATAGACACCCGTGATGGTGTAGTTCACGCTGATGTTTTTAGTCCATCCGTTGACCTCCAGTATCTCCTGGGACACGTTTCCCTCGTCGCCGACCTTGTAGTTGTAGTCGGAATCAAAGCCTGTATTTTGCAGATAGCCGCCGCTTACGTCGTAGTAATCATTGGCTGCCACGGGCAAAACGGCACAACATGGCAATAGTAACTTCAAGATAGATTTTCGCATAATAATAAGTTATAGTTGTTAGATTTCTGTTATTCAATGTGCAAAGACAGTGCAAGCGAGCGGAAAGAAAACTCTTTTTCGACTTCCAGAGTAATGCTTATCTTTTGCAAAGATAACCCAAAAAGTGGAGTAAAGGACCTTAGGAATGAAAAATGAAGCCTGGATAGCAAAAAAATGTGATTCGACAGTTGGAAATCATTTTGTCCTTTATTTGATATAGGACAACAAATAACGTGGTGATTGGAAGAAGAGTCCCGTTCGTGCGTCACTCAATTTATCGTATATTGGCGAGGTATAGACACGTTCAAAGGCTTCCTCCAAAGAGTAACCCTGCTCTTCTGCGAGTATCTGTATCATACGAGCCGTAAGATGCTCCTTAAGATACTTGAAATTCTGCTGCGACACATTACACGCTGTCATACCTTTCGTAGTTTTGCAATGGCTCTCTCCGTTCCAAAGTAGTATTGGAATGTCACGCCCTTCATGTATTTCAGATTCTGTAAGAACTGTTCAAGGGTAATGTCTCCTGCCTCATATTTACCAATCTGTACACCCACACGGTCGTTGGCTATCGGTCCATAGACAATATCGTAGTCATGTGCTGGTGTATCCGTCTTGTTGTTTCGATTTAGGAAGATGAAATCAGCCCATTGGCTGGTATATCCATCAAATGTCAGAACACGCAACTCATCAGTCAACAACAAGGTTTCATCGAACTCATATTCATTCATAACAGGCTCTCCACCTTCAATCAAGGCTTTAAACTCGCCCATACGCCATGCTTGCTGACGGTCAGCAGACAAGTAAAAGCCACGTCCGAAGTCTTTATTGGGGCGCGATTTATGCAAGTCTATGCAGTCTATAGCAACAGTGGAACCATGATATAGATGTATCATAACGAGTACCCCTTTCTATTACAATAACTATACATGCTCTGAACCATATCGCTCATTGGCTGCGTGTGCATGACATCATAAAAGTCATGTGCCACTTTGATTGCTCCAGACCTGTTGAGGAACTCATACGCCTCCCTGTCAGTCATATTGTAACGACTGGCAAAAGCGGCAATAAGCGCAACAATATATTCCGATATGTCTTTTACACTGAACATCAACTTTAGCTAACCTTGATAAGCAAAATTACGAATGACTATCGAAAGTTGGCACGAACGCCTTGTTAAACAAACATAAATCATTGAAACATACTATATCTACATACTTTAGGCAGGATATTCCGGCCTTGTAAGGCGTGGCTGCCGGCGCAAGACTGGGGCGGTTCACTGTTCAGAAAACAGCACCTGCACCACTGTCTGTCCCACTGCCTGCAGCGTATTGCGGTCTATGTTGTCCATAACGTCGGCAACGGTGTGCCACGTGGGGCCGAAACTGCTCTGCTCACAGTCGGGATAGTATGCTATAATGTCGATTGTGGGTATGCCGGCCAGCTCGTTTACGGGCACGTGGTCGTCGGTTATCATGCCTCCCTCGGCCGCCGGGAAGTAGCTGCCGTAGCCCACAGTCTGCGCAGCAGCCCACACCTTGTCGATAACTGTTTGCGCATATTGCTTGGAATACAGCTCCTGGTAGAATTTTGCGCCCTGTCCGCCCACCATATCGAGCAGTATTCCGTAGTCGGCGCGGTAGTTTGGCTTGTGCGGATTGGCCGCCCAGTATTTCGCACCCAACGCCCACGTGTTGCTGTCGTCCTGTTTGTCGCTCCATTGTGGTGTTCCCCAGTCCTCTGCGTCGAAACATACGAAGTCTATACCCACGTTCAACGAGTCGTTAGCAGCCAGCAGACGGGCTATTTCCAGTATCACCGCCACTCCGCTCGCACCGTCGTTGGCCGCCATGACCGGCTTTTTCCAGTTGGCACTGTCGGGGTCGTTGTCAGCCCAGGGGCGACTATCCCAGTGCGCACACAGCAGTATGCGCACTGAAAGCTCCGGTTTGTAGCTCGCAATGATGTTTGTGCATTGCAGCTTTGTGCCGTCCCAGCCGCTGAGAGTGGCCTTCTGCTCGGTCACTTCCATTCCATATTGCCTGAATTTGGCCGCTATCCACTCGCCACAGCGGCGGTGCGCCTCGCTGTTCATGGTTCTTTCGCCGAACGAACACTGCGCTTCGCAGAAAGCATAGGCACTGTCGGCGTTGAATGTGGGGCCAACTTGTTGGGCTGTCTCGTCGCCTTGCGCACCCGATTTCTTCGAGTTGCCGCAGGCAATGAGCAGCACGGCTAAGGCAAAGAGTATTGTTGCGTGTCTTTTCATAATCGTTGGTTGT
>CAVHML010000046.1:0-6167 GCA_963636905.1 bacterium | reverse complement strand
CCTGCACCTGCGCCATCACGCGCATGAAGTTTCCGCCCCAAATGCGCTGGATGTCGGCCTTGTTGTAACGCTTAGCGAGCAGCATCCGCGTGAAGTTTATTATCTCGGACGAGTCGTTGAGACCTCGAACCCCGCCGTCTCCGTCGAAGTCAGTGCCTATTCCCACGTGCTCGATGCCCATTATGCGTATGGCGTGTTCAAGGTGTGCGATAGCGTCGAGCACGGTTGCCTCGCCTTCGCTGCGCAGAAAGCCGTGGTAGATGGTGGTCTGAGCCACGCCGCCCGCCTTTGCGAGTGCGCGCATCTGGTCGTCAGTAAGGTTGCGGGGGTGGTCGCAGAGGGCGCGGGAGCTGCTGTGGCTGCACACAATGGGTTGCGTGCTGATGTCCAAAGTGTCGTAAAAGCTCTTCTCGCTGGCGTGGCTGAGGTCAACCATTATGCCGCACCGGTTCATTTCCCGTATCACTTCAGCCCCGAAACGGCTCACTCCGTTATGCGTGTTGCAGCCCTTTGCACTGTCGCAAATGTCGTTGTCGCCGTTGTGACACAGCGTTATATAGACCACGCCCCGTTGCATGAAGTGCTTTATGTTGGCGAGATTACCGTTGAGTGCAAGGCCGTTTTCGATGCCAAGCATTATGGATTTGCGCCCGTGACGCTTGTCTTCGTACAGGTCGGAGGGCGTTCGGGCTATGCTGATGTGGTCCTTGTGCTTGTGAACAATATCCTCTATCTTGTCGAAAATGAGTTCTGCGTACTCGGTAGGGCCGGCTACGGGGAAGTCAACCTTTGAGGAAAAGGTCTCTCCGGGCTTGGGCTGCGGCAGGTAGGCCACCATTATCGTGGCGTCTTGCCGCCCTTCAGTCATCTTATGGAGGTCAACCTTTATGCGCGGGTCGCGGCTTCCGAAGTCTATGCCCTGCGGAAAGAACATGGGAGTGTCGCAGTGGGTGTCAAGAACGAGCATCTTGTCGTGCAGCCGGTTGGCCTGTTGGAAGTGGGCAGCCTGCTTTACGAGCCACAGAAACAGCGGCAATCCGCTGTCCAGACATTCGGGATGCCACTGCACACCCATGATGGATTTGAACTCGCGGCTTTCGATTGCCTCGATGAAACCGTCTGCTGACGTGGCCGTAGCCTTGAACTTAGGCCCCGTTTCCGCCACGGCTTGATGGTGGAAGGAGTTGACCGCTATGGTGTCGTTGCCGTAGATGGAGTGGAGGATGGTGTCGTTCTCTATATTAACCGTATGGGTCGGCTCGCTGCGGTCGGCGTCCTGGCTGTGCTTGACGGTGGCTTTAGGCTCGATGTCCTGCTCCACTCTACCGCCAAGAGCCATGGCCAGCGTCTGTATTCCACGGCAGATACCGAGCATGGGTATCTGCCTGTTGTAGGCCAAACGGGTGATCAGCAGTTCGGGAAGGTCGCGCTCGCTGTTGATGGAGTGCAGCTTTGGCGAGGGTTCCTCGCCGCAATAGAGGGGGTTGAAGTCGCCTCCGCCGCTCAGGAGCAGTCCGTCTATGCGGCTGAGAGTATTGACTATCGCATCGGTATCGGCCAACGGGGGTATGATGACAGGCACACCTCCGGCCTTGAGCACGGACTTATAGTAGGTCTCGGCGAGCCTGTTTTCACGCTCGACATAGTTGCCCGTGATGCCTATCACGGGCTTCTGCGCCGCCTCGGGATACGATGCATACACGCTGTCGAGGCGCTTTTGCCAATCGAAACGCTCCATCTCTGATGCTTTACTCCTTGTCTGTCTTGACCGGTATCTCGCGCTTTATGCTCTGTTCGAGCGATATTAGCGTCTCTGTGGCCACCACTCCCGGTATGTCCTGCAACTGTCCGTTGAGCAAATCCATGAGCTGCTCGTTGTCGCGGGCGTAGAGTTTCACGAGCATGGTGTAGGGTCCGGTGGTGAAATGGCACTCCACAATCTCCGGAATGTGCCACAACCGCTCCACAACGTCCTTATACATGCTGCCCCTCTCGAGCGTTATGCCCACGTAAGTGCACGTGGAATAGCCCAGGCTCTTGGGGTTTACGTCGAAGCCGCTGCCCATTATCACACCGCCTTCAATCAGGTGTTGCACCCTCTGGTGTATGGCTGCGCGCGACACACCGCACTCTGCGGCCACGTCTTTGAACGGTATGCGGGCGTTTTTCGACAGGATTCCGAGTATCTTCTTGTCGAGATTGTCTATCTTTTCCATCTGGTTTGTTTTCGTTAGATTTGCGTTTATGCTTTACAAATTGTAAAGCAAAAGTAGTTATTTCCCCTGTAACGGGCAACAATATGACGCATATTTTTTGCAAAATGCTGCTATCAGACTACCAAATTGCCGCATTTTGAACACAAAAGAATGGCATACAAGCGGAGTAAAGCCACTCCTGTACGCCATTCTTTTTGTTGTTTTCAAGTCTCACAAACGGTTCTCTGTGACAATAAAGCTACCGTCAGAACCATTTTCAGAGCCGCTTTTATTTCTTTGCTGCGTTGGCCTTCTTTGCAGCCTTGAGAGCTTTCTTTGCAGCAGCCTTGGTCGATGCTATGGTGCCCGAAGCCTTGCCTTTAGCGGCTGTCTTGTCTGTTGCTTCAGTCTTGGCCGCCTTGTTCTCTATACCGACAAGCTCCACGTCGAACACAAGTGCGCTGAACGGCTTTATCTGACCCATGTTGCGCTCACCGTAAGCGAGGTTGTAGGGTATGAAGAGCTGCCACTTGCTGCCCACAGACATCATGGTCAAGGCTTCTGTCCAGCCCTTTATCACCTGCGAAGGACTGAACACAGCCGGCTTGGAGCCGTGCTTGCTGGAGCTGTCGAACACCGTTCCGTCAACGAGACGGCCTTCATAGTTCACCTCAACGCGGTCGCTGGCTGTCGGAACTGCACCGTCGCCCTTCACGAGCACCTTGTATTGCAGTCCGCTGGGCAGCGTCACAACACTGTCTTTCTTGGCGTTTTCGGCCAGAAACTTCTCTCCTGCCTCGCGGTTAGCACCATACAGCTTCTCGTCCTTGGCCTTCTTGTTGCTCTCGCGCTTGGCTTTGAACAGTGTTTCGGCGTTGGGTAAGGTGAAGTTAACCGTGTCGTTTGCGAGTGCATCGGTAAAGCCTCTGAACACGAGAGCGGCCACTACCGAGTCGGGAGTGTCGGTAAACTCACTCTTCATGCCCTTGATCATCTGCCCGCTGAGGCGTGATGCGATGTTCATACCCACGGAATAGGCCTTCTGCTTGGGGTCGTTGCCCTTCTCAATCATCTCGTTGAAGCCGCGCAGGAAGTCGGCCATGTAGGCGGTATCCATGCCTTCCGACTGCACAAGGTAGGGGATAAGGCCGTTTGTCATGCTCATTCCTGCCGCGTAACTCAGCGTGTCAGACGATGTTTTCAGCTGTGCGGGCATCACCACTGCCTTGGTCTTTGCGGCTGTCTTCTTTTTCTTCGGGGCGGCAACGGCCGTGTCCAGCACGCCAAATGCCACCGCTGCAACAGCAATCAATGCTAACTTTTTCATAATCCTGTGTGTTTATTAACGGCAGAGGCGGATGTTGTAGATCCGCCCCGCCTGTATTGTTGTATTATATGGTCTATTTGCCGTTTATGGAAACCAGCTCTATCTTGAAAGTAAGCACGGAGAACGGCTTTATCTGCCCCTGCTCGCGGTCGCCATAGGCCAGTTCCTGCGGGATATACACTTCCCACACAGAGCCTACGGGCATGTGTACGAGAGCGTCAGCCCAGCCTTTTATCACCTGATTGCAACGGAGAGTGAGTGGATCCTTGCGCTTATAGGAGCTGTCGAACACGTTTCCGTCGAGTGTGCGGCCTTCATAGTTCACCTTTACCCACGACGTGTCGGCAGGAATAGGGCCATTGCCTTCCTTGAGCACCTTGTACTGCACTCCGCTGGGCAGTGTTACCACGCCCTCTTTCTTCTTGTTGGCAGCGAGGAATTCCTCACCTTTCTTCCTGTTCTCGCCGTATTTGGCCTCCATAGTCTTCTTGTGTACTTCTTCCATCTTGGTCTGGGCTACGGTCTGAGCCTGTTCGGCGGTCATAAGTCCCTTGGTTCCTGTCGTACCGCTGACGAATCCGGCCATGAAGTTTTTCAGAGAAATGGTCTTGGTGGAGTCGTCACCGAACGCCTGCTGGTTGATTCCCTTCATCATCTGGCCGCCTATCTGCTGTCCGATCTGTATTCCGGCATAGTAGGCTGCTTTCTTTTTGTCGTCTCCGGCGTTGGCTCCCTCGTTCAAACCCTTGATGAACGCGTCCATATATGTGGTGTCTATGCCGAGTCCGTTGACGAGATATTCCTTCAATCCCTGCGATTGTGCCATACCGATGGCGTAGCTCATTGAGTCGATGTCACTCTTCAGGTTGGCCTTGGGAGTGGAGTTGCCGCACGAAACCATTGTTGCGGCGGCGATAGCCGTTGCGGCTACGAATGTCAGTTTCTTCATTTTTTATTTTGTTTTTATTGTTTCATTGTTTTATTGGCAAGATGTGCCTTACACTACCTTTATAAGCTCTACATCGAACACCAATGTTGAATATGGAGGTATTGACGCTCCGGCACCCGACGCTCCGTAGCCCAGCATGTAGGGGATGAAGAAGCGGTACTTGCCTCCTTCGCTCATCAGTTGCAGACCTTCTGTCCATCCGGCTATCACTTGCTGCAGTCCGAACACCGCCGGCTCGCCGCGCTGCACGCTGCTGTCGAACAGAGTGCCGTCGATCAGGAAGCCTTCATAGTGGCATTTCACCTTGTCAGTCCTTGACGGCTTCTTGCCGTCGCCCTCTTTGAGCACCTTGTATTGCAGTCCGCTGGGCAGCGTAACCACCCCTTCCTTCTTTGCATTGTCGGCCAGATACTGTTCACCTGCCGCTTTGGCAGCCTTGCCTTTCTCTGCACGTTCGGCATTGAGCCGCTCTTCCTGCTTTGCGAAGAAGTCTTTCACTATGGTTTGCGCCTCGCTGTGGGTCATCTCCAGCTTGTTTCCGTTGAGCACGTCCTTTATCGACTGTGCGAAGTCGTCCACATCAAGGCCGTTGGCACCCATTTGCGCCAGCTGTTGCCCTATGCCTAAGCCTAATGCATAGCTCAGTTTGTCCATTTTGTCGTTCTATTATAATTAATGTGTTGTGCCTTAAAAGCGTGCAAAGATACTTATTTTATCCGACTATGATAATCCATTTGCATAAAAATCACTATTTTTGTGCATATTTAATGGGCGTTTTGGCGCGGCCAAAGCGGCCGTTTTCAAAAGGAAAGGACCAAGGTTATGAAGAAAGTAGTGCTGCTTACAGGAGCCGGAATGTCGGCAGAGAGCGGACTCAGCACGTTCCGTGATGCCGGCGGACTGTGGGAGAATTACCCCGTACAGCAGGTGGCTTCGCACGAGGGATGGCTGGCCGACCCTGCGCTTGTCACCGGGTTTTACAATGCAAGGCGGCGGGAACTGCTCAAGGCAAACCCCAACGAGGGCCACAGACTCGTGGCTTCGCTGGAGGAGAAGTACGACGTTACGGTGGTCACACAGAACGTTGACAACCTGCACGAGCGTGCCGGCTCGTCGAAAGTGATACACTTGCACGGCGAACTGATGAAGGTTTGCTCCAGCAACGACCCCGACAACCCGCGTTGGCAGCAGACTCTGACAGCCGACAACTGCGAGGTTGCGCCCGGCACAAAGGCCGGCGACGGTTCGCTGCTGCGCCCCTTCATTGTCTTTTTCGGCGAAGCTGTGCCCATGATGGAGGCAGCTGCGTGCGAAGCAATGGCCGCCGACGTGTTCATAATCATCGGTACGTCGCTGAACGTCTATCCTGCTGCGGGTCTTGTCCGATACGTCAAGCCCGGCGTTCCCGTCTATCTGATAGACCCCAACCACGTGGTGGCCGCTGGCCGACCCGACATTATACACATACAGAAGGGTGCATCGGAGGGCATGCGCGAGCTTGTCACAATGCTCTGACCGCCCGGCTGTGTCGCACAACCCGTGGAAACCGCAAGCGAAAACTGCGAAGACCGCAAGTGAAAACTGTGAAGACCGCAAGTACAACCCATGAAAACCGTAAGCGAAACCATATGTTTTGCCTACGGTTTTTCCATATATTCCGGTGAAAAACACGATGTGTAAGCAAGGCCGTGCGGTT
>CAVHML010000045.1:0-14049 GCA_963636905.1 bacterium | reverse complement strand
GCGTACAAAAACACCGATTTTTGAACGATTTTACCAATGTGTGTCGTCTCTTTTCCCTACCTTTGGCACGAAAACGCAATAACAACGGAACTACTTTCTACAAACAATACAACTATTAACGAATATGAGGAAATCTACTATTGTTCTATTGGTGGCGGCTCTGATGCCGTCAACCCAGTCGTTTGCCCAGCGCATCCAGCAACCTTTGGGTCGCTCGGTGGTGGCCGTGACCGACGACAGCAAGCAGGATGTGCTCGTGACTTGGCGCAAATTGGCGCAGGAACACGACAGTTGCACATACAATCTCTACAAGCGCGCAAGCGGAAGCACGGAATACACCAAGGTGAACGCTTCACCTATCACAAAGACAAACTTCCAAACCACTCGCTCACAGGTGCCCTACAATACGGAACTGGCCGTGACAACGGTCTATAAGGGCGTGGAGAGCGACAAGAGCAACCCGTTTCTGTTCAAGAAACAGGCATGGAAAGACGTGTTTCTCGACATCAATTTCGAGACAACCCTGCTCAATCCCAACAACTACAAGGTGAAATACGCCTGGCCGATGGACCTTGACGGCAACGGAGAGTACGATGCGCTGCTCGTTGACCGCCTGTATTGCGGCGGCGCAGATGCCGATCCCGGATGCACAACGACCACCCACAAGTTGCAAGCCTACACTTTCGACGGCAAATGCCTGTGGACTATCGACATGGGACCCAACGTTATCATCGACGGAGGGCAGAACGATATGGTTGTGGCCTACGACATAAACTGCGACGGCAAGTGCGAGGTGATTATAAAGAGTTCGGACATGACCCGTTTCTGGGATGCCGACAACAACACGTGGGGCAAATACGCAAACGGCAGCACGGTTGCCGACACCGACGGCGACGGTATAGAGGACTACACCAAGCAGTCGAAGCGCAATCCGCCGTTCTATATTTCCGTGGTTGACGCAAAGACGGGTGCGGAAATAGCTTGTTCGGAACTGAAATACGATGAGGTACACGACGGTGTGGACACCTATACGCGCGACAACCGCGCCGACTACATGAACGATGGTGACGGCACGGAGTACGCTTTCATGGGCGGTCACTTCGCCATCTGCTACTTCGACGGCATACATCCGTCGCTTGCCATGGAGTGTCTCGACCGCACAGCCTCAACAAAGACCCATCATAACTACGTGTTCGTGTGGTCATACGACTGGAACAATGGCGTTCCCAGCAACTGGCACCACAGTTACACATGGAGCCGCAACGACAAGACTCCGTGGCCGGCCGAGTTCCACCAGCTGCGCGTGGCCGACACCGACGGCGACGGTATCGACGAGATGTTGCAGGGCGGCTATGGAGTGAACCCCGTGAAGGGAATGGTGTTCAGCGCAGGCATAGGCCACGGCGACAGATACGACGTGAGCGACATCGACCCCGACCGCCCAGGCATGGAGGTGTATGCCATACAGCAGTCGAACCTGCTCGGACAGGTGCTCTACGATGCGGCCACGGGTGAGCACATCAAGGAGTGGTACTTGCCGAATGTGTATGATGTGGGTCGTGGACGTTGCATGGATGTTGACCCCGACCACAAGGGCTACGAGATATTCTCCCTCTTGGAGAACCTGTACGACTGCAAGGGCAACGTTATAAAGGAGGGTTCCACCACCTATCCCATGGAAGCGTCGTGGTGGGACGGCAACCTGCAGCGCGAACTGATAGCCTCTCCGGGCGGAAGCGGTTACAACAGCAATGTTATGATGATGACCTACAACGGCAACCGCCTCCTTGAAATCTCAAAACAGAGCGATTGGGCGGTACATGCAGGATGGGCTGTGCGTCCCGCTTTCATGGGTGATATCACCGGTGACTGGCGTGAGGAGATAATACTGATGAAGCAAAACGAAACCTCCAGTACTGGTATCGTGGGCTACTCGACCGATATAGCCACCGACTACAGTTTCTACACCTTGCAGGAAGACCCCCATTATCGTCTCGACTGCACCACTCGCGGATACTACCAGGCCCCTTGCACCAGCTTCTACCTTGGAGAGGAGATGCCTTACCCACCGGTTCCGCCCGTTATGGTGACCGACCTGAGGTGGAAGAGCGGTGCTTCATGGAGCGCATCGGGCAGCGGTTTCACATCGTTTGACCAGACTTCTGCCCAGAACTATGCCGACGGCAAGAGCGTAGTGTTCGACATCAGCGGCGACAACGCCTCTGCTATAAGCATCAGCGGTTCGCTGAAGCCCGGCAACGTTTACCTTATGACTCCCAAAGGCCACGACTACACCTTCGGAGGCAACGGCACACTCGACGGCGACATGGAACTTTGCAAGTCGATGCTCGGCACGGCCACATTCAACAACAACCTCAACTACACCGGACGCACCATCATCAGCGAGGGAACGCTTTGCGTAAACGGCACCATAGCCGGTCCTGTTGACTTGCGTGCAAAGGGTTCGCTGGCCGGAGTGACCACCGTCAACGGCGAAGTCAACTTCGAAGGTGCTCTCAACTACGAGGGTTGCCGCCTCATGCCGGGCAATGCAGACAACAAGTTCGGCACAATGACGTTTGGCAAGAGCCTCACCATTCCCGGCAATGTATATATAGTGGTATATGCACAAGAGGGAAAATCGGGTAAGATTGCGGTCAACGGCGACCTGACACTCGACGGAACGAACACAGTTACCGTGGTGGTTGCCGACGAGAACAAGATTGCCGAGGGCAGCTATGTCATAGCCGAGTGCACAGGATCCCTTACCGCCAACGTGGCTAACCTCAAGGCTCGCGGTCTTGATGGCATCAACTACGACTTCAGAGTGGACGGCAATAAGCTCATTCTCGACATCAATGGAACCCGCGCTCCGCAGGAAAACGTGGTTTGGACGGGCAACGACAACAACATCTGGGACTATAAGAGCGACAACTTCAGCACCGACGGTTCCTCCACTCCGTTCGTTACCGACGACCAAGTAGTGTTCAACGACCAGTCGGGCAACAGAAGCATCACCGTAAGCGACCTCGTCGTGACCAAGGGCGTGACATTTGACTTCGACAACGGCACCTACACATTCTCCGGTGAAGGCGGCATCAGCGGCGAAGGCGGTGTGACCAAGAACGGCAAGGGTGAAGTGAAGATGGATTTGGTCAACAGCGACTACACCGGCGCCACCATTATCAACGGCGGAACGCTCACCGTGACCAACCTTACCGACGGAGGCGTGAAGAGCGCATTGGGCGCTGCCACCGCCAAAGAGGGCAACTTGCAGATAAACGGCGGCGGTACGCTGAAGGTGGATGCCTACAACATGGCCACCGACCGCATACTTACCGTGACCGACACGGCCACTATCGACGTGGCAAACAGCAAAGGGTCGGTGTCACTCAAGGGTATCGTGAAGGGTAACGGTTATCTCGTAAAGACTGGTGCAGGCCAACTCAACTTCAACTATGCCGGCACCAACTCGTTCAGCGGCTTGATTATGCGCCAAGGCAAGGTGTCTCAGGGCGATTGGCAGTCCACTTTCGGCAAGAAGAGCTCGCCTCTGTTGTTTGAGGATGGCGAGATAGAGATGATAGCCAACAACAACATGAGCACAATTCCCGAATACACCTACAAGACAACAGTGCCTGAGGGAGCCAACGCAACGATCAAGAGTTCTTATCGCTGCAAGATAAACGGCAGCTTCATGGGCAACGGCACGCTCACCATCGTGTCTGACGGTGTGCGCAGCGACATCGGCTCCGACTTCTCCGCCTTTGAAGGCACACTGAACGTGCAGGGCGGCAACTTCCGGCTGATGAGTGGCGTGAAGGATATGTCGAAGACAAGCGTCGTAATGGCCTCTGCCAGCTACATGGGACACCACAAATCGGGAGCCGGCGACCAGGAAGCCATCACAACAAAGATAGGTTCCGTAAGCTCAACCGCCGACGACTGTACCCTCGGCAACGCTGCTGACTCCTACGAAGTAGGCTACAACAACACTGATGCGACCTACAAAGGCTTGCTGAAGGCCAAGACCGTGAAGAAGTACGGCACGGGAACGTGGACGCTGAGCACCAACGGTAGCACCTCAAGCATCGAGGTGAACGAAGGAACGCTTATACTTAACAACAACCCGATAACCTCTAACCCGTCTGCATTCACCACCGGATCAGTGACAGTGAACAACGGAGGAACACTAAGGGGCAACGGCTGTGCGCCATTCGTAACGGTTAAGAAGGGCGGAACCATCGCTGCCGGCACCACGGCCTACGGTACGCTCAAGGCAACGGGCAACATCAACATGCAGGAAGGCAGCACCATGGTGATAAAGATTGGAATCAACGCCAACAATACGGCCACCTACGACAAGTTTAAGTTCAGTGGAACGGTGACACACAACAATGATACCATCCTGATTGACGTGGATGAGAACCGCAAACTGACCACCGGCGAGAAGTTTACCGTCTTTACAGGCACAGGAACCCAAAGCGGTAGCTATATCATCAAGACCGTTGCGCCGGGACAAACGACCCTGAAGTGGGACGACTCGCGTCTGCTTTCCGAAGGTATCCTGATTGTTGACGAGGCCACAAGCATCAACTCAGTCATAACCGATGCTACACTCGTGGACGTTTACTCCACCGACGGCAGACTCATACGCGACAACGTGGCATACGGAAAAGCACTCGACGGACTCGCAAGCGGCGTGTATGTGATAAACGGACGCAAGGTTGTAAAGAGATAAACCGAACAACTGCACCTACAGAATGCGGGGTTGTCCTGGCCTACGGCAACCATCTGAAACTGCCGGAGCCACGATGGCGGTCAGGACAACCCCGTTTCTATTTTATCAAGCAACTGTCAAACGTATCGATATGGCTGTCAGACATATCGACAAGCAACTACTAAACATTTCCACATGAAACACTACAGACTCAAGGCGGCATTGGTTTCAGTGCTGCTTACGGGCACTACAGCCCTTGCACAAGCCCCTGTTTACATCACCGCAGGGCAGTCCAACGCTGACGGAAGGGAGTATGTCAGCAAGTTACCGTCGTACATGAAGAACGGCTACAAGCACTTGCAGTTCAAGAACGTGACCAGTTCGAGCGACGGAACGTTCGGCAGCCGCACGTTTGAAGACCGTTCGGGACGCTTCGCCTTCTGCGATGTGACCAATTACTTCATCGACCAGTCCACCAGCTCCAACTTCTACTCCATCAAATGCGCCTATGGAGGCACCGCCATTGACACTGCCGCCACCTACAGCCACCTGCCTGTGTGGTGCGCCGACCCCGTTTGGATAGCGGCAAACAACGCTTACCGGGGCGACATCAGCACGGGCAAGTCGCTAACCAAGTCACTCACGGAAGGTTTCGCCGACTGTGTAAACGTCACACTGGGCAAGATAGACGGAGGATATGACGTTAAGGCAATCATGTGGCACCAGGGTGAGAGTGACAGAGCGCAGAGCGGCCACTACTACAAGAACTTCCTGGACATGATAAACTATATGCGCAATGCCATTTACTCGGTGACAGGCAAGGAGAAAGACAAGACTCTGCCCTTCATCTTCGGCACGGTTTCGCGCTCCAGCAAGCAGTATAACAGCACTGTGGAGAAGGCTCAGAAGCAGGTGGCCGCCGAGTTGCCCAACGTTTATTGCATAGACATGAGCGATGCAGGGCTGCGTTCCGACGCACTACACTTCGATTCGGCATGGACAGAGTACCTTGGCAAGATGATGTACAACCAGCTTGTCGAACTGAAACTCGTTGACGGACAACCCTTAGACGTTGTGAAACCGCACATCCCGAGCGCGAGTGACACTCTGAAAGTGGATGCCGAACGGTCGTGGAACTTCACCCAGGCGTGGAGCCAAGCATCGGTTGACTCCCTCACGGGCGACAGCCGCTGGCCCATGTTCCAGTCGCTTGGCTACCGTTACTCACAGGCCATGTCCGCCAACCAGGAGCTTTCCACTTCAGGAGGCTATGTTTTCCCGGAGACCAAGGGGCTGTACTTCAAGTGCGGATCGGGCAACCGCATCATCATCAACCCCGGCAAGAACCTCTGCTTCTACGGTGACAACCTCTATCTCACCCTGCCCAAGGTCAGCCCCGGACAGACTGTCACCATAGTGACGGCTTCGGCCAAGGGCGAGCGCGGCCTCACCACCGACAGCGGCGACCAGTTGGAGCTGATTAGCGGCGGTGTGAAGTCTACCGACAAGGTGACAAACTCGTGGAAAGTGAAGGAGTCGCTCACCGAACCCGTCGACCTCGTGTTCCACTCCAACGGCGGTGCCATCTATGTGTACAGCATTGAGGTCACTTCGCCCTACGTCCAGATACTCGTGGGAGCCGACCAGAAGGTTACGTTCAGCAGCTCCAAGGCTTGCGAAGTGAAGTCGCACGCCGACATGATCAAGGCTTACGTGGCCACAGGCTACGACAAACAGAACGAGGCCGTGGTGCTGGAGCAGGTTGACACCATACCTGCCAACACCGGAGTGATAATCATAGGTGAGGAAAGCCTCATCGGAGTCAAGGAAGTGACCACCACAAAGACCTATCCCAGCAATCTGCTGGTGGCTGCAACGGCTGAAACGACCGTGAACCCGACCGAAGAGGTGGACGGAACGGCCTGTATAAACTTCACGCTGAAGCCCGAAAACGGTTCGGTTGACTTCCATAAGCTCACCGCCCAGACCACTTTGACTGCCGGAACGGCCTATCTGCGGTTGCCACAGGCCACAGCTGGCAGCACCACCATGGTAAAGGCCGATGCCAACACCCCCACTTCCATCAAGAAAGTGAAGAAACAGGCTGCCAACAACGGTCAGTGGTACACCATGGACGGACTCGCTGTGACCACTCCCGACAAGGGTTTGTATATCCGTAACGGCCAGAAATATCTGATAAAGTAAGTTTACATTCCGCACAGGCGTGTCACTCTCGCATCGTAAATAGGCCATTTACGCATCGTAAATAGGCCACTTACGACCCTTAACTCGGCCATTTACGGTGCGTAAATGGCCGAGTTTTTTGATGCAACCGATTTTGCCACTCTCCGCACTATGGGCTTTATGCCTCGAAAAACTGCTAAAAAGCCCTTGCAATCGGCATTTTACATTAGCTTTGCATTAAACCTTTGCCGACGGTGTGCGTCATAACAAACAAATAACGACTATCACTAAAACAATTATGAAAAAACTTTTCATTTCACTAATCGTCCTCATGTCGTGCGCAACTCTTTGGGCGCAGCCCCGCTACGACATGACCAAGCTCCAGCACGAGCAGCTTGACCGAGGCGTAGTGGCCTTGCGGCAAGACAACGGCAGTGTGGTTGTGAGCTGGCGCACGCTGCTTTCCGACAAGAAAGGCGAGCCTTTCGACATCTATCGCAACGGACAGAAACTCACAGACAAGCCTCTCACCACCGGCGGAACGTTCTTCGTGGACAACGACCCCGGTGCCGGCGATGCCGTATATGAGGTTAAGGGCGGTGAAACCGACGGCAAGTTCACCCTGAAGGCCAATTCGCCGTGCGGCTACCTGCCCATTGCGCTCCGCAAACCAGCCGGCGGCATCACCCCGGACGGCACTCCCTACACCTATTCGGCCAACGACGCAAGCGTAGGTGACGTGGACGGCGACGGCCAATACGAGATTTTTCTCAAGTGGGACCCCTCCAACGCACACGACAACGCCCACCCCGGCTTCACGGGGAGCACACTCATAGACTGCTACCGGCTGGACGGCACTTTCCTGTGGCGCATTGACCTTGGCCGGAACATACGGAGCGGCGCCCATTACGTGCCGTTCATCGTGTATGACTTCGACGGTGACGGCCGCGCAGAGCTGATGGTAAAGACCGCCGACGGTACGGTTGACGGCACGGGGCGCATTATCGGCGATGCCAAAGCCGACTGGCGCGAGGGCGCAGCCAAGGCTCAGGAGTGGTATGAAGCCCACAAAGACAGCATAGACCAAGCACGCAAGGAGGAGCAACAGCGGCGAAAGGAGTTTGAAACGGCCATGCGCGAGGGACGAAGACCCGACAGAGGGCAGCGGCCTCTGCGCCGTATGCCTCGCCGGGAGCAGGGTTCTGCCGACAGATACACCGGGCGCATACTGTCAGGGCCGGAGTATATCACCGTGTTCGACGGACTTACGGGTCGCGCCCTTGACACTGCCGACTATATCCCGGAGCGTGGCGACACGAGAGCGTGGGGAGACGACAACGGGAACCGCTCCGAGCGCTACTTAGCCGGCGTGGGCTACTTCGACGGAAAGCATGCCAGCGCATTCTTCTGCCGCGGCTACTACACCCGAACGGTCATTGCCGCATGGGATTGGGACGGGAAAAAGCTGAAAAACCGCTGGACTTTCGACACCAACGAGCCGGAATGGCGCTCCTATGCGGGGCAAGGCAACCACAACCTGCGCATTGCCGATGTGGATGGCGACGGTTGCGACGAGATAATCTACGGTTCTATGGCCGTTGACAACGACGGTCGCGGACTCTACAACACTGGTATGGGACACGGAGATGCCATGCATCTGACCGCTTTCGACCCCACTACCGACAAGCTACAGGTGTGGGCGTGCCACGAAAATCGGCGCGACGGCAGCTCCTACCGTGACGCTGCCACGGGCAAAGTGCTGTTCCAGATAAAGAGCAACACCGACGTAGGGCGCGCAATGGCGGCAGACATCGACCCGGAAAGCCCCGGTGTGGAGATGTGGAGTGCCGACAGCCGGGGCATACGCGACCTGAAGGGCAACGTGGTAAAGCCAAAGAGCACGGCCAAGGCGGCCTCTGACAACAGCAAAACCGGCGGCGAAGACAACACAGCCCTGTATCTGCGCGGACGGAGACTGCCCACCAACTTCGGCATCTGGTGGGACGGCGACCTGCTAAGGGAGCTTCTCGACCACGAAAGCGTGTCGAAATACGACTGGAAAACGGGCACTACCAACACTGTCTGCCGCTTTGACGGCTGCCAATTCAACAACGGAACGAAGTCAAACCCCTGCCTCAGTGCCGACATCCTCGGCGACTGGCGTGAGGAAGTGCTCGTCCGCACCAGTGACAGTTCAGAGTTGCGCCTGTACGTAAGCCCGGTTCCGACCGACTACCGCATCAACTGTCTCATGCAGGACATACCTTACCGCCTGAGTGTGGCCACTGAAAACGTCGGATACAACCAACCTCCTGAGACCGGGTTCTACCTTGGCCCCGACAAGTCGGTGGTTGATTTCCTCAAATAGGCCGCTCCAGTGCTCACAGACCGGCAGTCTTTCACCCGCAAATGCACGATTTGACAATCCCGACCTAACTATTTGACTGTCAAGACCTACAGGATTGAAATCACAAACCGCCCGTTTTCGCTCCGTAAACCGCCCGTTTGCTGACCGTAAACGGGCGGTTTGTGTATCGTAAACGCACCGTTTATGAAACCCGAACGGGCAGCCCGCTTGTCATCACCTGTGCATATCCGCCCCAAAGACCGCCGTCAAGAAAGCGCAGAGGGGCTGTGCGGTTACGGCAAATTTTAAGTATCTTTGCATAATACAACCTCTTGCGACACGAATATGAAAAGGACTATCCTGCTGACCGCCATATATATAATGTATGTCCTCACCGTTTCGGCCACCGACATAGACCGCATGGCACTCATGGGCAAGCGCATTTCGTCGGCAGACGGCCTGTCCGGCAACACCGTCTATGACATTGTGCAGGACAAATACGGCTTTGTGTGGATGGGAGCGGCCTACGGGCTGTGCCGGTATGACGGCTATTCGTTCGTCAACTTCTACTCCCTCAACAACAAGAAGGACAGAAAGGTGGAGGCAAACGTGGGAAACCTGTACGAAGACCGCGCCAACAGTCTGCTGTGGGTACACACCGCCACGTTCAACTTTGCCTGCTATGACATGAAGACGGGCCGTTTCGTTGACTACACCGGGCGGGGCGACGAGGGCAAAGCCTACCGTAAGGTGGTGCGTTCGGGCAACAACGTGTGGATGTATGACACGAAAAACGGCATGAGACGGGTGGCCTGTGACAAGGGAACGTTCACCTGCACCGACTATACCGCCGGGAACGGACGGCTGCCCAGCAACCATATACCGCGAATAGTGGTGGACGGGGCGCAAAACGCGTGGGTTCTCACCGACAAAGGGCTGGCCGTGGCCGACCGTAACGGCAACATTCGGACGGTAAACCGCGGGCGCCGCTACATAGAGGGAAGCGTATATAACGGTAACGCAGTGCTCCTGACCGACAGGAACACCGTTGAGGTGTATGCACCAACGGGCAAGCTGGCAAGAACCATACACATACCGTCCTCGCTCGGCCTTTCGCACACCGTAAGGAGTTCATTTGTGTGGCAGGACAAGTGGATGCTGTTCTGCCCGGCCACCTTTTCCGTTGACCTGAAGACCGGCCTGTGCGAGAAACCCGACAGTATGCAACTGAACAACGGGCTGCTTCTCGACTCCATCGACGGCTTTTTCTTCGAGTCAAACGCCTCCGGGGATCTGTGGATATTCCCACCGAAGGGCGAAATGAAGAAGCTCCGGCTCATTGACAACATACATTTCACAGCGGAAAGGCGGCGCCTGTACAGCGTAGCACGCGGGACTGACGGTCTGTTCTATATAGCTACCTACGGCAACGGCCTGTTTGTCTATGACTACCCCACCGGCAAGCTGCGCCACTTCACCGCCGGCGACCCGCAACCCATCATCGACACCAACGTACTCAAGGACATAATGGTGGGAAACGACGGCACTGTATGGGTGGCACAGGAGAATGCGGGCGTTGTGCGCATCACTGTCACGCCGCAACCCGTGGCTTCGCTCATACAACCTGCCCCGAGCCACAACGGCGACTGGGCAAACTACGTGGGAATGATAGCCCAAATCAAGGGCAAAGGGGTGCTCTTCTCCACAAGAGACAACCGCCTTTACAGCCTCGACACGGCCACCGGCAGCGTGAAACCGTTAAGCCGGATGAAGTCGTGCGCCTTTTCAGCCATCACAGACAGCCGTGGGCGCGAGTGGATAGCCACGCGTTACGATGGTCTCTACGTGGATGGCGAACACTACGACAAGGGTTCCAAAGAGCGGAGCATACCCAGCCGCATGCTTAACGGTCTGGTGGAGGACGCAAAGGGGAGGGTCTGGATCTCCACAAACGAGGAAGGGCTTGTCATGGCGGCCACCCGCGACGATGGGAGACTCACTTTCAAGACTCTGCTCAACCGTAATTTCAACGAAAGCCGCCTCCACAGCATGGCAATCGACCGCAACGGACGGCTGTGGGTAGGCACCAACAACGGTCTCTACACCGTTGACACCCGCAAAGAGCACATCGGCAATGCGGACTTCAAGTGTTTCAACCCGTCAAACAGTGCGTTCCCGTATAGCGAAGTGCGCTGTGTGCTGCCCCTGGGCGACGGTTCGCTGTGGACAGGCGGCAAGGGAAACGGCGTAGTGCGATGCACCTTCGACGCAAGTCTGCAACACATCACCTGCAAATCGCTGACAAAGGAGCAGGGAATGGCCAACAACACGGTGAACAGCATGGTGGTTGACCGTTACAACAACGTCTGGGCGGCCACGGAAAACGGCCTCTCGGTAATCTACGGCAAGGACATGAAGGTGAAAACCTACCTGTTCGGCAACTCGTTCAGCCGCAATACCTACTCGGAAAACGCCGCCCTGCGCATAGAGGACGGCCGGCTTCTCTTCGGCACACAGGCCGGTATTGCCGTGATAACGCCGCAGCCGCTGTCAGCCAACGCACCGAACCGCCCCATAAACGTGCTCATTACCGACATCAGTGTCAACGGCATAGCGTCGCCGGAGAGCAATCCGGCAGGCTTCGCACCGGGCAATACGGACAGGATAACGCTCGGTCACAACGAGAATACCGTGTCGCTGTCGTTCTCAAACTTTGAATACGGCAACACGAAGTCGTCGCTCTACCAGTTCTATCTGGAAGGTTCCGACCGCACATGGCGCCCGTTGACGAGCCTCAACCATGTGGAATACAGCAACCTAAGCCCCGGCAACTATGTGTTTCACCTGCGTTCGCTGAGCGACAACCGCTGGAGCAGGGAGACAACCCTGGCCATTACCATACGCCAACCGTGGTACAACACGCTGTGGGCGTGGCTCTTCTACACCGCCATTGCCGCCGCCGCAGGGTTTTACCTGTACGCCAACGCCCGCGAGAAGCTGCGTCTGCACCAGCAGATGCGCATAAACAGGGAGCTGACCGAGTTCCGCCTGAGCTTCTTCACCAGCATTACGCACGAGTTCCGCACGCCTTTGGCTATCATACAGGGCGCTGTAGATAAGCTGCAGGCCGGGAACGGAGGCTCAACCCGTGCCGCCTTGCAGACAGTGGGGCGCGGCACGCACCGATTGTTGCGCCTTGTCAACCAGCTGATGGAGTTCCGGAGGGTGAATACCGGCAACATGAGGATAAAAGTGGAGCAGGGTGACATCATCAACTTCGTGCGTGACATCTACCAAGACCTGTGGAACCTTGCAAAAGCGAAGGGGTTGAACATCACGTTTACGCCGTTTGAGCGGCACTACGAGATGCCTTTCGACCACACGATGGTGGAGTCGATGGTGTATAACCTCATCAGTAACGCCGTGAAATATACCCCCGAGCGAGGCATGGTAAGCGTTTCCATAACCAAAAGCGGCGACATGATAGTGCTGACCGTGGCAGACAACGGTCCCGGAATAGGCAAGGAGCAGATGAAAAGCCTGTTCCAGCCGTTCATGCACGGCAACGTTTCGCAGGGCGGAATGGGCATCGGCCTATATACAGCGCACAGTATGGCAGTGCTGCACCACGGTTCGCTCACCTACAGGCAGGGCGACGGCGACACCGGCGGGGCGGTTTTCACCCTCTCACTGCCAGCCACAGCCGACGCATACGCCAAGGACGAGTACAAGAAGGCCACGGCCATCGACACCACGGAGGCCGGAAAGGAGCGCAAAGACAGCGAACTGCCCATAAAGGAGATGCTCCCGGAGGCGCTGAACGACGTGTCTGTAGCCGTAATAGAGGACGATACGGACATGGCAACGCAGATTTGCGGCGAACTGGCCACCTATTTTCATGTGGAAAGCTATGCCACGGGCGAGTCGGGACTGGCCGGTGTGCGCGCGAAAAAGCCGGCTCTGGTGGTCTGCGACGTGATGTTGCCCGGCATGAACGGCTACGATGTGGTGAAACAACTGAAGGGTGACACCGCCACAAGCCGCACTCCCGTGATAATGCTCACCGCCCTGGACGACGAGAACCACCAGATGCGCTCATACGAGGCTGGGGCTGACGACTATATGGTGAAGCCCTGCAACTTCAAACTGCTGCTCGCACGCTCGCTACAGCTCATCCGGCAGTCACAGGCCGTGGAGACTGGGCAAGCCAAAGGGCAGGAGACGGAGGGCGAAGCCCCCTGCCCCACTCCGCAACAGGGCGCACCGCGACTGATAACCACTCAGGCCGACAAGCTGTTCCGCGAGAAAATGCAGCACATCATGGCGCAACACATCGGCGACGCGGCCTTTACCGTTGACCAACTCGCCGCCATGATGGGCATGGGGCGCACCAAATTCTTCAGGAAGATGAAGGATATGACGGGTATGTCGCCCAACAAGTACCTGCAAAGCGAGCGTATGCGGATAGCAGCCGACCTGCTGGCCGACGGGGAACTTACGGTTTCGGAGGTAAGCTATAGGGTTGGCATTCAGGATGCGTCATATTTCAACAAGTGTTTCAGGCAGAAATACGGCGTAGCACCCAGCAAATACAAAAGGGAATGTTGAGGTTCCAACGTCCCGTTCCTGCCTTTTTGTCCCCCAAATGGCCGTGTGGAGCCGGCGGGACGCAGTTTTTCAAGTGAAAACTAAACAGGACTTGCACCGCAAACCGCCCGTTTGGCTGTCATAAACCGCCCGTTTACGATAGCCAAACAGGGCATTTACGACCCGTAAACGGTGCGTTTAGCATCCGTAA
>CAVHML010000044.1:0-14322 GCA_963636905.1 bacterium | reverse complement strand
GCCTTTACAGGAAACGGCCTCATTGCTCGTCGTTGACGGGGAACTCCATAAGATAAGCCTTGATGAAACCGTCAATCTTGCCGTCCATTACACCGTCAACATCCGAGGTTTGATAGCCTGTACGGTGGTCTTTCACGCGGCGGTCGTCGAACACGTAGCTGCGAATCTGGCTTCCCCACTCTATTTTCTTCTTGCCTGCCTCTATCTTAGCCTGCGCTTCAAGCCGCTTCTTCATGGCTCTGTCATACAGCTGGGACTTGAGTAGGCGCATGGCGTTGTTGCGGTTTTCGAGCTGTTTGCGGCTCTCGGTGTTCTCGATGAGTATCTCTTCCTCCTCGCCGGTGTCGGGGTCAACATACTGATAGCGCAAACGGACACCCGTTTCCACCTTATTGACGTTCTGTCCGCCGGCTCCACCGCTGCGGAACAGGTCCCAGCTGACGCGCGAAGGGTCAACATACACCTCGATAGTGTCGTCAACAAGCGGCGAAACGAACACACTGGCGAAGCTGGTCATGCGTTTGCCCTGCGCATTGAACGGCGAAACGCGCACCAAGCGGTGCACTCCGTTCTCGCTCTTCAGATAGCCGTAGGCATATTCGCCGCCCTCTATCTGCATGGTGACGCTCTTTATGCCGGCCTCATCGCCGTCCTGCAGGTTGCTAATGGTGACCTTGTGGCCGTGAGCCTCAGCCCACCGCTGGTACATACGCATGAGCATCTGTGCCCAATCCTGACTCTCAGTGCCGCCGGCGCCGCTGTTTATCTTCATAACGCAGTCCATCGGGTCTTCCTTCTGGCGCAGCATGTTCATCAATTCGAGGTCTTCGATGGCCTTAATGGCCTTGGCGTAGTCCTCATCCACCTCCTCTTCGGTGACCATATCGTCCTTATGGAAGTCGAAAGCCAGCTGAAGTTCGTCGGCAAAGGTGCGCACTTCGGCATAGCCGTCGAGCCATTTCTTTATGCCCTTGACCTTCTTCATTTGTTCCTCGGCACGCTTCGGGTCTTCCCAGAAGTCGGGTGCCTGTGTGCGGAGGTCTTCTTCTTCAAACTCTATCTTCTTCTTGTCTATGTCAAGATAACGGTGGAGGGCATCGGCACGCTCCATCACGTCCTTCAACTGGTCGGCTGTTATCATTGTCTATTCCTTATACATCTCGTCAATCTCGCGCCTGTAGTTGTCGTTTATCACCTTGCGCTTCAGTTTCAGCGTGTTTGTGAGTTCTCCACGCTCCATACTGAAGTGGTGTGGCAGCAATGTAATGCGCTTAACCTGCTCATAGGGAGCCAGCTGTTGCTGCAGTGTGGCTATTCTTTCCATCATCATTTGCCTGACAGAGGCATTGGCGCAGAGATCCTCGCGCCCGTTGAACGGTATGTTGTGCTCGCGTGCGTAGTCCTCAACCAAGCGGTATTCGGGTATGATGAGTGCGGATACGAACTTGCGCTGGTCGGCTATGATGGCTATCTGGTCGATAAACTTGTCAACAAGCAGCTTCGACTCAATCATTTGCGGTGCGATATACTTGCCGTTTGAGGTCTTGAAAAGGTCCTTTATGCGCTCTTTGAGGAACAGTTCCCCGTTCTTCAGGCACCCTGAGTCGCCCGTATGGAAGTAGCCGTCGGCATCGAAAGCGGCCTCATTCAGGTCGGGGCGGTTGTAATAGCCGGGAGTTATCGTGGGGCCTTTGAGCAGTATTTCGCCCTCGTCGCTTATCTTTATGTCGAGCGAATGGATGGGTCTGCCCACGGAACCCACCGTAAACGGTTCGCCCAAACGGTCGCACGACACGGTGGCGAGGCTCTCCGTCAGTCCGTAACCGACAATCATGTTGATGCCGATGGCGTGGACAAACTCCTCAACGTGCTCTGACACGGTGGCTCCGGCGGTGGGAAAAATGTTGGGACGCACCAGTCCAAGCTCCTTGCGGATGAGGCTGAAGAGCGTCTTGTTTATCATTTCGTACTCCAGATGCAGTGCCAGCGGCGGCCGTTTGCCCCGACTGAGATACTCGATGTTGTGTTTGCGTCCTATCTCAAGTGCGTTTCTGAATATCCTGCGCTGCACAGGGTTAGCGTTGTCTATCTTTTCCTGCACTCCGGCGTACACCTTTTCCCAGAAGCGCGGCACTGAGCACATGCTCGTGGGATGAGTTTCGCGCATGGACTGCTGCACTTCGTGAGGGTCGGTGTTGACTATGAGTGTCGCGCCCTCGGTCATGCAGAGCAAAGCCCAGCCCTTTTCAAAGATGTGGGTGTAGGGCAGGAAGTTCATAATGCGGTCGTTCTCGGTCACACTCACGGCCTTGTCATTGGCGTCAAAGGCTGCCATATACTGTCCGTGGGTGAGTATCACTCCCTTACTGTTGCCCGTGGTGCCGCTGGTGTACAGGATATTGGCCACATCCTCGCCGTTGGCCTGACGGTAGAGGGCTTCTACCTCGGTTTGTCTCGGCAGTCCTTCACCGAGTTTTAGGAAGTCTTCAAAGTACAGGGCGTTGGGATCGTGGGTGCTGATGCGCACACTACGGTCATAAACTATGATGCGTTCAAGGCTCGGACACAGCGCAAACACCCGGTGAGCCTTGTCGTACTGGTCCTGTTCGCCCACGAAAAGGAAGCGCACCTGTGCGTCGTTGAGCATGAACTGTATCTGCTGCTCGCTGCTTGTGGCGTAGAGCGGTATGGTAACTGCGCGTATTCCCCACGCCCCGAAGTCGCATGCGATGTATGGCATGGAGTTTTGCGAGAAGATACCCACGTTTTCCTGCACCTTTATGCCAAGGTTGAGCATGGCGTTGGACACCACTTTCACCATTTCGGAGAACCGGTTCCAGGAGCAGGACTTCCACTCCTTGCCCCCGAACTCCTTGTATAGCAGTGCTTCACGGTCGCCATACTTTGCTGCCTGGTCGTGTATGAGCACCGACAGGTGGCTTTTTGTCTGCATATATTATTGCTTTAAGCGGGTTCAAAAGCCTCGTGCGGCTATGTTTCCCCGACGTTTTGACTGTTGATTTGACTGTGTTCCGTTCTTGCGGGAATGGTCTCTGCCTGACAAACGCGGCACTTGGCTGCCGCAAACGCACGGTTTACGATGCGTAAATGGCCTGTTTACGACACACAAACGCACGGGTTACGCACCGCAAACGGCCGGGTTATGGAGAGAGTCAGGCCGCCAATGGCTTACGAGGCAGGGCAAACCGCCGGCCATACGGGCGTTCCGCACCCTTCAAGCGGTCAGGCCAGCAGCTTTTTCACGGCCTCCGAGATGGCCTTGCCGTCGGCCTTGCCGGCAAGTTCCTTGCTGGCCACGCCCATCACCTTGCCCATCTCCTTTATGCTTTGCGCACCAACACGTGCGATGATGTCCTTTACGGCAGCTTCAATCTCGGCGGTTTCCATCGGTTTGGGCAGGTATTCCTCTATGACACCCACCTGCGCAAGTTCGGCATCGGCCAAATCCTGGCGGTTCTGTCCGGCATACAGTGCGGCGGAGTCCTGCCCCTGCTTGGCCAGCTTCTGCAGCAGCTTCATGGCAACGGCGTCTTCGAGGGTGTCGTTTGCCCCCGGTGCGGTCTTGGCCTCGATGAATACTTTCTTTATATTGCGCAATGCTTCAAGCCGAACCTTGTCCTTGGCCTTCATTGCCGATATGATGTCTTTGCTTACTTGTTCGAATAATGCCATGTTACTATGCGAATTTTATGGTTCCTTGGATGGCTTCGTGCGACGGTTCTTCCTTGTCTTCCTCCTTTGACTTGTCGCCTAAAGCCTGGTTGTTTATGCTGTCGAGAATTTCACGGGTGCGTTTGTAGGTCGGAGTTGACTCCACTGCCGATATTACATCGTCGTTGTCGAGGTCGTCAGAGCGGAACAGGTAGATGTGGGGGCGGCGCTTGTACCTCTTGTTGCTGCCGTCCGTACCATAATAGTGCTCGCGGCGGTCCTGCCTCTCGGCGCTCTTCTCCTGCTCTTCGGCCATGCGGTTGGCCTCTTCCTGCGTGTGGCGCTTCAAATGGTTGTGCATTCCGTCAACGTTCTCTATGCCGAAGCCCGTGGCAAGGATGGTTACCTTCACCTTCTTGCCCAGTTCGGGGTCGGTGGCGAGACCCCATTTGATTTCGAAGTCACCGAATTTGGACATAAAGTCGTTCACATCGTTCATCTCTTCCATCATCAGGCTGTCCTTACCGTCCTTCTGGCCGCAGAAAGAGATGCTGAGAAGTATCTTTTTCGAGCTGAACACGTCGTTGTCATTAAGCAGCGGAGAGTTCAAAGCGTCCTCTATGGCCTTCTTCACACGGCCTTCTCCCTCGCCGTAACCGGTGCTCATGATGGCGACACCGCCGTCTTTCAGCACCGTCTTCACGTCGTTGAAGTCAAGATTTATAAGCCCGTGCACTGTGATAATCTCGGCTATGCTCTTGGCAGCCACGCTGAGAGTGTCGTCAGCCTTGCCGAATGCGTCGAGCACAGTAAGCTCCGGGTATATCTCACGCAACCGTTCGTTGTTGATAATGAGCAGCGCGTCAACGTGCTTCGACATCTCTTCCACACCGTCAAGGGCCTGGTCAATCTTGCGTGCGCCCTCGAAACGGAACGGAATGGTCACTATTCCCACCGTCAGGATGCCCATCTCCTTGCTTATACGGGCTATCACGGGAGCCGCGCCTGTGCCTGTTCCGCCGCCCATACCAGCCGTTATAAAGGCCATACGAGTGCCGTCGCTGAGCATGTGCTTTATGTCTTCAACGCTTTCCTCGGCCGCCTGGCGGGCACGTTCGGGCTTGTTTCCGGCTCCGAGTCCCTCCTTGCCGAGCTGCAGGTGTACGGGTACGGGGGAGTCGTTCAACGCCTGGTTGTCGGTATTGCACAACACGAACGACACATCGTGTATGCCTTCGCGGTACATGTGGTTGACTGCGTTGCCTCCACCGCCGCCTACTCCGATGACTTTTATTATGCTGTGCTCCTTTTCCGGCAGCCCGAAATCCACTATGTCGGGGGTATTGTTGTTGTCTGTCATGTCTGTGGGTGTTAAAATGTTATTGTTTAAGACTCGCCAACGGCCTATTCTTCAGGGTCAGTGAGCTTGGCTGCAACCTTTTTGAACCAGTTTAGCCCCTTGTTAAGCGGACTGTTCTCCTTCTTTTCCTCTGCTATCCGCCGTGCTTCTTCCTCCGCTTTCTCCTTGGCAATGCGCTCTTCCTCCTCCTTGCGGCGGCGTGCCTCTTCCTCAGCCTGCTGCTTTTCGGCCTCGGTGCGCACCACTCCCGGCGGTGTTTCGGTGGCCTGGCGACCCTTGGTGCGCTGTTCGGCAGGCGCATGTTGCTTTGTGCCGAACAAATCCCGGCTTGCGTCGATCGGATCTCCCGCACAATTCAGGTCTCCCTTGGCGAGTAGTCCCAGCACAGTGTTCATTGTCCCGTTCTTGGCGTTCACTTCAGGGTTGGTTGACACGATGGTTTGCGTGACGAACTTGGCTATCCTTATCTTGTCGATGTGCGTGTGGTTGACAAAAGCCTTCTCTATATTGGGCATATTCGAGCCTCCTCCGGTCAGTATAATGCCACCCAAGAGCTTGTCATAGTAGTCTGAAGGAATCTGGCACCACACGTTTTCGATGATTTCCTCAAGCCTTCCCTCCACTATCTCGATGAACTTGCGGCTCTCAACCGACCTTTCGGCATCGATAGGAAGCATGAGCGTGTTGTCTATGTCGGCGTTCTCGGTGTAGGCACAGCCGTATTTCAGCTTCATAGCCTCCGCTTCTGTCTCCTCCATCTGCAGGGATGCGATGTCCTTGGTTATGTTGTTGCTGCCCAAAGGTATCACTGACAGATGGCGGAGTATGTTCTTGCTATATACAGACACCGTGGTTGTGTCGGCCCCGATATCGACAAGGGCGCAGCCGGAGCGGCGTTCGGCCTCGGTAAGCACGCTGTCGGCGAGAGCCAGCGGCGCGAGATACATTTCTGCCACGTTGATTTCGGCCGTTTCAAAGCACGTGTTGAGGTTCTTGTAGAACTTCTTGCGCTGCAGGATGTTCAGGAAATTGCCCTCAATGCGGCTGCACTGCATGCCCACGGGGTCGAGTTGCAGTTGCGAATCGACCTTGTACTCCTGGTCAGCGGCATCGAGAATTTCCTGATCCGGGTAGGTCATGCTCCTGTTGGCATCCATTATGCCTATTACCATCTCGAGTGTCACCTTGGTATCGGGCGCAAGGTCCTTGGCAATGACGTTCCCGACACTGCGAATCGACTGCCCTCCGACACCCACATACACCTGTGTTATCTCTGTCTTGAGCTGTGCGGTGAGCTTTTGGATTATGTTCTTTATACAAAGGGCTGTCTTGTCGATGTTGTTCACGACCCCTTTCCTGATGAAAGAAGACGAGTCTTCCCTGACAACCGCGAGGACGTTGATGCTCCCGTCGAGGTTTTTCTTGCCTGCCACACCCGTTATCTTGGATGAGCCTAACTCAATCGCTACTATAAATTCAGCCATCTCTATTGTTGTTCTGTATTGTTTTGTTTCCTTTTGCAAATGATTTGGTTGTCAAACTCCACGCTTATGTAGGAGTACTTGTTCCATCCTGCCTGGCTCAAGCCGTATTTGTAGAACTTTTCCATGCGTTTGAGCTTGCGCTGCACGGAGACAGGCTCGCCAAGATAGACTATATGGTCGCCGACCCTCGGCACTATCTCCATCGAACCGTCGCCCAGCACGTTTATCTGCACCACCTGGTTGCGCCAGAACTTGTCTCCGGCTATGTGGCTGCCCACTCTTGAGAGCATCTTGCGGGCATATTGGCGGTTTATGTGGCCTGTCGCTATGATTATGTCGGCCACATATTTGGTGTTGGGCATCAGTCCGCCGTGGTTGTCCACATAATAATCGTCGCCGTTGTCGGCCTTTACCCTTGCCACGGGCGTGCGTTGGGTGAGCGTGACGCAGACGTTTCCGCTGCCTGTCTTGTAGCATTGCGCGTCGTCAACGAACGGACTCTTGCGCAGGAAGTCCTCGATGGCGCGCGTATTGACCTGACTTAGCGGCTTGCCGAGCGGATACATGCCCTTGCCTTGCAGCACTTTCTTTATCTCACCGGCGTTGAGAAAGCCGTTGGAGAAGCTGTCCCCTATGTCTATCTTCACCTGTGAGCACACGGCATCGCTGCCGTAAGGTTCGTTGAACGCGGTGACGGCGAGCAGCAGATAGGCGGCTATCGCCACGTCGGCCGCCACTATGGCTGTCTTCTTCCACGCGAATGTCATCTGCGTTCCAGTATCTTGGTTATCTGTGGCACGTAGTTGTCGAGGTCACCTGCACCGAGTACGACGAGCACGTCGAAGCTGTGGCTCTCCACAAAGGCGAGTACGTCGTCCTTGTGTATCATTTCCTTGGCCACACCCGGCTTCAGGTTGTCGTAGATGAGCTTCGAGGTGACGCCGGGGATGGGTTTTTCCCTCGCAGGGTATATGTCGCAGAGCACCACCTCGTCGAGTAGGCTCAGGCTGTCGGCGAAATCCTTGTAGAAATCGCGTGTGCGGGTGTAGAGGTGCGGCTGGAATATGGCGGTTATGCGCCTGTCCTTATACAGCTCGCGTATGCTTTTCGCACTCTGGTATATCTCTTTGGGGTGGTGGGCATAGTCGCTGAGGAACACGATGCGGTCGCTTTTCAGTTTGAAGTCGAACCTCCGGTCCACTCCGCCGTAGGTTTTCATGCCGCAGCGCAGCTCTTCGGCGGTGCATCCGGCCAGCTGTGCCATGGCCATGGCTCCGATGCCGTTCTCTATATTGATGGGTATGGGCTGCCCGAGGCTTATGTCCTTCACCGTTTCTATGGGCGACACGAAGTCAAAGGTTATCTCGCCGTTGCCTATGCGCACGTTTTCGGCGTGGAAGTCGCCCTTGTCGCGGCTGTATTCGTAGCGTTTCACTCCCGGCTGCAGGTCGGACTGCATCTCCAGGTCGGTGTGTATGATGAGCGCACCGCCCGGTTGGATGAGCGAAGAGTACTTGCGGAAGCTCTCCAGATATGCCTCTTTTGTGCCGTAGATGTCGAGGTGGTCGGGGTCGGTGGCGGTGATTACGCTCATCCAAGGCCGCAGCCAGTGGAACGAACGGTCGAATTCGTCGGCCTCAATCACCACATAGTCGCTGTCGCTCAGTATGTAGTTCGTGCCGTAGTTCTTCGATATGCCGCCGAGAAATGCGTTGCAGTCCACATGGCTCTGGTGCATTATGTGGGCACAGATGGCCGATGTGGTGGTCTTGCCGTGCGTTCCGGCCACGCAGAGTCCCTTGTGGGTGCGCGTCAGGGTGCCGAGTACCTGTGCCCTCTTCTCCACTGTGAACCCGTTACTGCGGAAGTAAGCCAGCTCCGTGTGGCTTTCTGGTATGGCCGGAGTATAGACTACGAGGCAGGAAGCCTTGTCCTTGCAGGGCTGGGGTATGGCATTGATGTCCTCCGTGTAGTGTATCTGCATTCCCTCACGCTCCAGTTGGGCGGTGAGAGCCGACGGGGTTTTGTCGTAGCCGGCCACCACTTTCCCCTTGTGTATGAAGTAGCGGGCGATGGCACTCATGCCTATGCCGCCCGCACCTACGAAATATACAGCTTTTATGTCGTTGAGTTCCATTTCCTGATGTTTCCCTTTCTGCCGCCCTTGCGGCTGTCTGTGCTTCCGGCGTCTGCCGTTACTTGCCGGCTGCGCCCTCTTCGGCCAGTCTTATCACCTCCTTGGCTATCACGTCGGCCGCGTCGGGCAGTGCCAACTGCCTGATGTTTTGCGCGAGAGCGGCCAGCTTGGCGTCGTCGGCCACGGTGTCTATGGCCAGCCTCAGCAGCGTTTCGGGCGCGTCGGAGTCCTTGACGTACATGGCGGCCTGGCGGTTCACGAGTGCCATGGCGTTCTTTGTCTGGTGGTCTTCGGCCACGTTGGGCGACGGAACGAGCACCACGGGCTTGCCTATGAGGCAAAATTCCGAGATGCTGCTTGCCCCTGCACGGCTCACAACGAGGTCGGCTGCGCGGTAGGCTGCGCCCATATCGGCTATGAAATCGGTGGCCACGAGGTTCTTCAGCGGTGCGTTTTGCTTCAGCCGCTCGTTGATTTGGGCGTTGTAGTACTTGCCCGTCTGCAGTATGAACTGCACGTCTGTGGCTCCTATCATGTCGAGATGCTGCATGACACTCTCGTTGATAGTCCTTGCGCCGAGGCTTCCGCCCACGAGCAGCACGGTCTTTTTCGAGGGGTCAAGCCCGAAGCCGCGTATGGCATCCTCGCGGGTTACGGTAGTCTCAAGCAGGGTCTGGCGCACGGGGTTGCCCGTTTTCATTATCTTGTCGGCAGGGAAGAACCTCTCCATGCCGTCGTAGGCCACGCAAATGCGGCTCACTTTCCCGGCCAGGTGCTTGTTTGTCATGCCGGCATAGGAGTTCTGCTCCTGAATAAGGCAGGGTATGCCCATTGCGGCAGCGGCGTCGAGCGTGGCTCCGCTGGCGTATCCGCCCACTCCGACGGCCACCATAGGCTTGAAATCACGTATGAGCGAGCGCACCTTGCGCTTGCTTTCCACGTAGTCAACAAGCACTCCGATGTTCTTGGGCGACCACAACGGCCTTATCAAACCGCGTACCGGCAGCCCCACAATGTCGTAGCCGGCGGCAGGAACGCGCTGCATTTCCATGCGCCCCAGTGCCCCTACGAACTGTATCTTGGCTTCCGGACAGTGTTTCCTTATGGCATTGGCTATCGAAACCGCAGGGAAAATGTGTCCCCCGGTGCCGCCTCCGCTGACGATTACCCTTAGTTCGTCCATGCCTTACGTCCTCTTTATTATGCTATTTTGCAAAGTTAAGGCTTTTTGCCGTCTTTTTGCAACATCTTTCCGTCTTTTTTGTTGTCCCTGTGCCGCACGGTTCTTTTTGCCGTTGCAGCCCTTACGGAGCGCAGAGCCGGGGGCGGTGTTCCATAACCCGGCGGTTTGGCATACGTAACCCGCCCGTTTGCTGTCCGTAAAGCGGCGGTTTACGACCCGTAACCCGGCCATTTGTGCATCAAAACCCGGCGGTTTGCTATAGCCGACCCGCTGGTTTGTCTCCCCCAGGCCGCCGTCAGGCCGGCTCCACAGCCCCGGTTGCGGCCTCTGTCACAACGGGTTCGGGCTTCTTCTTGGCCGAACGGCTCACGCTAAGTATGGCACCTATGTAGGCGCAATTGATGATTGTCGATGTGCCGCCCTTGCTTATCAGCGGCAGAGGCTGACCCGTCACGGGAGCAAAGCCCACGGCTACGCACATATTGAACATGGCTTGCACCACAAGCATCAGCGACAAACCCATCACAAGGAACGCCGGGAAGTTGTTCTCGCAGCGACTTGCTATGCGCGCAGCGCGGAACAACAACACTATGTAGAGGAATACCACCCCGGCAGCGCCCATGATGCCGGTCTCTTCTATTATGATTGAATAGATGAAGTCGGAGAATGCCTGCGGCAGGAAGTCGCGTTCCTCGGAGTTACCGGGGCCTTTGCCTATCACATTGCTTGACACTATGGCTATATTGGCATGGGCTACCTGTGCGTTCTTGTCGAGATCGAACTCTGCGGGCGGCACCGGCTTGCTGTCAAGGAACTTGTCTATACGCGTCTTCCACGTGTCCGCACGGTGAAAGAGCTTCTCCACTGAGTTCTTTTCCTTGGGTTTTTCCACCGTTTCCGTCTTGGTCAGCTCCGGTTTCTCGTCGCGTGTGTCATGCCCGACGAGCATTATCATGCCCAGGAATAGTGCGCCGGCGAGCAGCACCACGCCGAGCAGCTTGCCCAACTGGCGCGCCTGCACCCTGCCGATGAGCATCATGAAGAACACCACCACGCAGAGCAGGAGCGCAGTGGAAAGGTTTTCGAGCATTATGAGAAAGGCTGCCGGAAGCGTTACGCTGAGTATCCACTTGAAAGCGTACTTCTCCGCACCGTCGTCGGTCTGCGTTGCGCTCAGTATCTGCGCCGTTGCCAGTATGACAGTGCCCTTGGCAATCTCCGAAGGCTGGAAAGTTAGTCCCAATACGCTTATGACTCGCTGCGCTCCGTTGATGTTTTCGCCGGCGAAAAGCACCCACAGAAGGGTGACAACCGATACCAATATCAGCGGCAGGAGGGCCAGTTTGAAGTAGCGGCACGGCATGTTGAGCACCAGAATGGTCACGAACCACCCCATCAGGAGCGTGCCCGAGTGCTTTATCATCGGCATTATGTAGCTGTTGCTCTTGTAGGTAAGGTTGCTCGATGCGCTGAACACCTCCACAATGCTTATGATGCAGAGGAGGAAAAACACCATCCAGATGACCTTGTCGCCCTTGAAGATGTTGCCAATCTTTCTTTCCATTCGGTCTTGTTTTGTCGTTTTGCGCCGCCGGAAGCCCGTTGCTCCGGTGGCAAGGCGGTTCTTACAGGTTTCTCACGAGCGTCTTGAACTGCTCGCCGCGGTCTTCCATGTTCTTGAACAGGTCGAAACTGGCGCAGCAGGGGCTGAGAAGCACCGTCTCACCGGGCTTGGCCAGTTCGTAGCAAGCCTCAACGCAGTCCTTCATCGAGTGGGTGTCGCGCACGGGAATGCCCAGACAGTCGAAGAAACCGTGCAGCTTGGCGTTGTCGGCTCCCAGATATACGAGTGCCGAACACTTCTCTTTCACCAGCTCCTTTATCGCGTTGTAGTCGTTGCCCTTGTCCTTTCCGCCGAGTATGAGCACCACTTTGGTCTTCATACTCTCCAGTGCGTACCAGCAGGCGTCCACGTTTGTGGCCTTCGAGTCGTTCACATACTGCACACCTCTCACCTTTGCAACCTTCTCAAGCCGATGCTCCACGCCGGGGAAGTCGCTGAGGCTCTTGCGTATTACGTCCTTTTTGATGCCGCTAATGTCCGAGGCGATGCCTGCGGCAAGGCTATTGTAGATATTGTGTTTGCCGGTAAGGCTCAGCTTCTCCTGCTCCATGTTGAACGGAGTGGGCTTCTCTATCTTGTATTCGCCCTCTTCGATGTAGCCGATTGACCCCTTTTCCTTCAGTTCGGAGAAGGGATACTGCACGGCTTGGATGTCATACTTCTCCAGTTCGCGGCGGATTACGGGGTCGTCGTTCCAGTATATGAACGCATCGGCCGGGGTTTGGTTGCGTATGATGCGCAGTTTTGCGTCAACATAGTTCTGCATACAGTTCTGATAGCGGTCGAGATGGTCGGGCGTTACGTTGAGCAGGATGGCTATGTTGGCGCGGAAGTCATACATATTGTCGAGTTGGAACGAGCTAAGCTCTATGATGTAGTATTCGTGTGGGTCTTCGGCCACCTGCAAAGCCAGCGAATTGCCGATGTTTCCGGCCAGTCCGGCATCGTAGCCCGCCGACTTGAAGATGTGGTATATCAGGGATGTGGTGGTTGTCTTGCCGTTACTGCCTGTGATACATATCATTTTGGAGTCGGTATATCGCCCTGCGAACTCTATTTCGCTTATGATATGTATGCCCTTATCCGTGGCTTTGCGCACCATAGGTGCCTCAAACGGTATGCCCGGACTCTTGATTATCTCGTCGGCATTGAGCACCTTTTCCTCCGTATGGTGGCCTTCTTCCCACTCCACACCGTGGTCATCGAGCATCTTCTTGTACTTGTCGTGTATGGCCGAAGCGTCGGAAACGAACACGTCGAAGCCCTCTTTCTTTGCCAAAACGGCTGCTCCGGCACCGCTCTCTCCGGCACCGAGTATTACTATCCTGCTCATTTTCGGTTGTCCTCCTATCTTATTTTCAGTGTTATTATCGTAAGTGCGGCCAACAGAATGGTCACGATCCAGAAGCGGATGGTTATCTTCGACTCGTGAACCACGCTCTTCGGGCCTTTCAACAGGTAGTGGCAGTCCTTGTCAAGCTGGCACTCCTGTGTGCGGAACGTGTCGTGTATTGGTGCCCGCTTAAAGATTCGCTGCTTCACTCCGCGCCTTTTGCCCATCTTGTAGTACCACACCTGGAGCATCACGCTAAGGCTTTCCACGAAGAAGATGCCGCACAGTATGGGCAGCATAAGCTCTTTGTGGATGATAATGGCGCACACGGCTATGATGCCGCCTATGGTCAGCGACCCTGTGTCGCCCATGAAGATCTGCGCAGGGTAGGCATTGTACCAAAGGAAGCCTATCAGCGCACCGACAAAGGCGCAGATAAACACCACGAGTTCCTGACTTCCGGGTATGTACATGATGTTCAGGTAGGCCGCATACTCGATATGGCTCGACACATAGGCCAATATGCCGAGCGCAACTCCTATGATGGCGGAGTTGCCGGCGCACATTCCGTCCATGCCGTCGTTGAGGTTGGCACCGTTGGACACGGCTGTCACCACGATGATGGTCATTATCACAAACAGTATCCAGCCCGCCGCCGTCTTGTATTTGCCGCAGAATGACATCAGATTGGCGTAGTCAAGGTTGTGCCCCTTGAGGAATGGGATGGTCGTTTTCAGCGACTTGGTTTCCGCCTCACGGTGCTTCACCACAATCTCGCTGGTCTGCTGCTTCTCTATGGCGAGGTTTTCGCGCATCACAGCGTCGGGGCTGAAGTAGAGCACAAGGCCCACTATGAGTCCCAGACCCACCTGTCCCACAATCTTGAACTTGCCTTTCAGTCCCTCCTTGTCGTGCTTGAATATCTTTATGTAGTCGTCAAGTCCGCCGAGAACGCCCAGCCACACCGTGGTTATCAGCATCAGGATGATATAGATGTTGCGCATCCTGCCCAGAAGCAGCACAGGCACGAGTATCGCGGCGATGATTATCACGCCGCCCATCGACGGTACGCCCACCTTGTTCACGCCGAACGGGTCGATGGAAGCGTCGCGCTGGGTCTCGCTAATCTGCTTCTTGCGCAGATATTTGATGAACTTTTCGCCAAACCAGGCGGATATTATCAGTGAGAGAATCAGCGCGAGGAGCGCACGAAACGATATGTACCCCCACATGTGAACGCCCGGTATGTCGAACTGTTCGAGGAAACGGAATAGATAGTATAGCATTTTTTCAGTCGTATTGTGTCGTCCGGATGTTCCGAAACAGCCTTTGCGGCGCATCGGAACCACCCTGACGGCGTGTCAAAGTCACTGCGCTTCGAATATGGAGCGTATCACCTCCTTGTCGTCGAAGTGGTGTTTCACTCCCTTAATCTCCTGGTAGTCCTCATGGCCTTTGCCGGCTACGAGTATCACGTCGCCCTTTTGCGCCATCATACAGGCCGTGCGAATGGCCTCCTTGCGGTCAAC